>JAHEQB010000060.1 GCA_019561555.1 Methanothermococcus sp. SCGC AD-155-C09 | reverse complement strand
ATAAATTTTACGGTTTATGATTAATTTATTTCTTATTTAGAGTGATATGGTTTTGTCCCGTTAGAAGGGGAGAGTAGACTAACTGTTTAATTATAATATGGAGCGATCTGAATAGAGATTAAATTGCAAGTTGACAGAACACCCTAATAAATTTTAAAATACCTAAAAAGAAGTAGGTATATAAAAAGAGAAATCCTGCCATTTATGCCCATGTATGTTCCTAAGCACTAGGGGAAGCATGACTTCTTGATAGTACTGGCATAATAAATCTTAGTTTAAGATAAGGTAGAGGCATATTTAATGCAAATTCTCTTTATTATGTTTAATTATATTAAGATTATAGTTTAAAAAATTATATACTTGACAATTAATATAAAATTTTTATTCTTTAAAAAAATTATTACTCTTATAATAAAAATAAATGGAAAGAAAAAAATATCTATAAAAAAATATCTAAGAAAAAGGGATATAAAAACCAGGAAAAAAATAGAATTCTTAAAAGATTCTACTTTATAAAATATGTCTTCATAGGGAAAGAAGTATTAAAAAAATACTCCAGTGCTCAGAATGTTAAGGAAAATAATGATAAGATTTTTACCTTTAATATTTACGTCTTTTTATGTAATTTAAAATCTTAGTTTTCTATTCAAGTTTTTTTTACCTAAATTTTTTATTATTTTAATATTTTTTTTATTATTTTAATAGTTATGGTCAAGAACATAATAATTTAAACTTATTATGGATATAGCATCCATACTAAAGGGTTTCCTCTGCACTTCCAGTGCTTAGGGGTGTAGGGGAAGGAGGGTAGGTTATGGGACTTCTAATTTTTAAGTATTTGCTTTCTTTTATTTTTCTAAATGTTTAATATTTCCCTATATTTTGGGATTTAGATTACCTTAATTTTATTTATTTTTGATTTTTTTATTTATTTTTTTTATCTATTTTTAATTTTTATATTTAGATTATAGTTTAAGAAATTGTGCTCTTAACTATAATTTAAAATCTCTTATTTTTTTATTTTTATCCTAATTATCCTTTATTTTTTATTTTAATTTTTAATTATTTTTTTAATATAACCCTTAATAATTATTAATGTTTAAATATTTATTCTCTATATTTTCCCTTTAATTATCCTAATTATCCTAATTCTCCTTACCTATCACTCCAAGTTTGGCAAGTAATGCACTAAGTTGTATTCTTTCATTGGCTCCCTCCACTATTCTAAAATCACATTCTCCAATTGCCTCAACAAGATCTACCTTTTTACGTTCCTCAATATTTAAATTAGGGATTTCCCTGAACATCTGCAATAATATATCCTCTCCACTCATACCCCAATCTATCATTAAATTGTAAAGTACCTCCCTTGCCTCAGTAAATTTATTATTCAATGCCAACTTCATCATGCTAATGATTTCATCAGGCCTTGCCTTAGAGGATATCTTATAGATAATTTCATCAGTAATATACTTGGATACTGCTGCTGCAGTTTGTAATACATTTATGGCCTTTCTAAGATCCCCCTCGGATACATAGATTATTGCATCCAACCCCTCATCATCTATAATTAGTCCCTCCCTTTCCCCTATTTCTTTAAGTTTTTTTATAATGTCCTCTCGCCTTAGTGGAGAAAACCTAAATATGGCACATCTTGACTGTATTGGAGGAATAATACGACTGGGATAATTACAACTGAGAATAAACCTACATATATCTGAATAATTCTCCATGGTTCTCCTTAATGCATTTTGGGCATCTCCAGTAAGGGCATCACTCTCATCTAAAAAAATTATTTTAAAGGGGGCATCCCCAATAGGCTTAGTTCTTGCAAAATCCTTTACCTTGGTTCTTATTACATCAATTCCCCTTTCATCAGAACTATTTAACTCCAAAAAATTACTTCTCCAATTTTCGCCAAAGAGATCCCTTGCAAGACATAGGGCTGTGGTGGTTTTTCCAACACCAGGGGGCCCACTGAATAATAGATGGGGCATGGATCTCTTTTTAACATAATTTTTAAGTCTTTTTATAATTTCATCATGGCCAGTAATTTCATCTAAGGTTTTTGGACGATATTTCTCGACCCATGGTTTTTCCATAATTTCACCAAAATAGGAATAAATAATTTTTAAATAAATTTTTAATAAATAATATTTCCTTAATTATATTTAATACTTATATTTAATATTTTTAATAATTTTATTAATGTTTATTATGTAAAATCTTAACATAAACAAAATATATATAAATGATAAAATATATAAAGAAGATAATTCAAGTATTTATATTGTCCAAGTATAAGGATCCTAAATGTCCCCTCAGTGCTTAGGGTCATCTAAAGGAAATGATAAGAGTTTTACTTTTTTATTATTTCTATTTTATAGTTAGGCATATAAAAATTTTAAACTTATTGTAGTATGGTAATTCTAATGCTTGAAGAATCTACTCTACACTTCCAATGCTTAGGGATGTAGGAGAAGGGAGGGTAGGAATATGGAATTCCTACTCTTTAAGTATTACATTTCTATTTTATTTCTACTTTTTAAGTATTTATTTTTCCTTTTCTCTTTATGTATTTGCTTTTTCTCTTATATCTCTAAGTATTTTATTATTTTACCTTTTATCTTAAGATTTAGATTAATTTTATTATTTTTTAGGTTTATTTTAATTTTATTTTTATTTTTTATAATAATTATTTTTTTATATGATTTTTTGGAATATGATTTTTATTAAAGATTTTGTTTATTATTAAATATTACATTATCTTAAAATAAATAAACCTTTACATAATCTCCCTTTTCATACCCCTCTATGTTTTCATCAATAATAATATATCCATCAGCCCTCTTTATAGAGGATATAACTCCACTTCCAGATATTCTTAATGGTTCCACGTATGTTTTATTATCCCTATTAATTATACTTACCCTTGCCATATCTACCCTTCCTAATGTAGAGGGAATATTCCTATTTAATGGAAGATAAAGGGATTTCCTTGGTCTAAAATAACTTCTAAAAAACAATTCAAATTGAACAGCCAGAGCCACAGGATAACCTGACAATATATATATTGGTACCCCTCTATTATTTAAGTTATGCACACCAAATCCAAAGGGTTTTCCTGGCCTTATTTGGACCCCATGTAGTAATAAATCTCCAATCTCTTTAATGGCTTCAATGGTATAATCCCTATCCCCAACTGAGGTACCCCCTGTGGTTATTACAACATCATTTTCCATTATTGCCTTTAATAGGGTATTTTTTATTTTTTCTTTATTATCCTCCACTGGCCCATATACCTTTGGAGTAAATCCCATTTCCTTTATTAAACTATAGAGCATTGGAGTATTTGAATTTATTATATTCCCTTTCTTTTTTAATTCCTCAATATCCTTAGTATCCTTAATATCATTTAGATCCACCAACTCATCCCCTGTGGATATTATTCCAACATTTATATCATAAACTTTAATATCCTTTATGCCTAAGGAGGACAGTAGGGCGATGTGATAGGGGGTAATTATTTCTCCTTTTTTTATAATGATCTCTCCCTTATTTACATCCTCTCCTATCTTAGATACGTTTTCATAGGGATATACTCCTTTCCTAACCTCAACAAAGCTATCCCCTTCAATACAGTATTCCTTCATCACTACGGCATTGGCTCCATTGGGAATTGCCATTCCTGTGGATACCTTCATACATTCATTATTTTGGATTAAATTACCTTCCTCCACAAGATTCAATATTATTGGATTATTTTCAGAGGCCCCAAAGGTATCCTTGGCTATTAGGGCATAACCATCCATTGCAGATTTATCAAACATTGGTAGGTTTTCAGGGGCAACAATATCTTCAAAGGATATTTTATTCCAAGAATCAATTATATTTATCCTTTTGTAATTATTATGTATTAATTCATCTAATTTTTTAAATACTATGTTTTTGGCATCCTTGTATTTAAGAAGGTTCTTTAAAAACATTATTTTCACCTACGAAATAATTAAATAAAAAAAATCTTTTATATAATATATTTCTTTAAGTATACTTAATATTCTATTTATCTCATATTTAGATAATTTTAATAATTTAAATGTATTTATAATTAAATTGCATTGCAATAAAAAATAATCAAAAAAATAAAATATAAAAATTTAATTAAAAAATTAATAAAAATATAAAAAAATTTATAATTGTAGTTTTAAAAATTATTTATAGTAATAAAAAATCTAATTCTTATTGAGGACCCCATAAAAATAATAGATTATAAAAATTATTAATATTAAAAATAAAGGAAAAATAAAATTAAAATGGAAATTTAAGATTTTAAAAATACCTAAAAAAAATAAATAATATAAAGTAGAAATCTCTTCATTATTCTTCACGAATGCTCCTAAGCACTGGGAAAAGGATAACTCTCCCTAAAGGATGGCATTATGAAAGTTATATTAGGTAAGGTAAATGGACTTAAGTATTTCTCCTTGTTAATATTTTATCCTTTTATTATTATAGTGTGGAACATAATACTTTGAACTATAGTTGATAGAATCTTCAAAAAATTATAGGATTTATATCATTCGCAAGTAATTAGTATGGATTCTTAGATGATGAGTTCAAGGAATTATGTGCTTGACTATAATTATTTTTATTATTTTCCTTTAAATATTTTTATTCTATTTATTCTCTATTCAAATAATTTTATTTTTAATAAATTTTAATTTAATAATAATTTTAATAATAATCATCTGAAATTTAAAATTATAAAATATTTTTAGTGATCTTATGATTATTTTTGGATTGTTTGGAAAAACAGGCTCTGGAAAAACAGAGATATTGGAAAAATTAAAAAAGGACCATCCTGTAATAAACATTGAAAAGATAGCAGGAACAAGGGGAAGTGTTTTAGGAGACCTATATCATGGAAACATGTCAAATCAGGAGGAATTTAATAATAAAATAAATGAAAAAATTGAAAAATCTAAAGAGATTGGATATTTAATTGTGGAGTATGAAGGTAGAAGAATTGGAGGCATAAAAAAATTGAATATTCCAACATTATTAGCAGAACTTAAAAATTACAACTATAAAATACTAATAGATTGTCCCTATGAGCATCAGATAAATAGGCTTGTTTCATGGTATAAGCCAAAAAATAAAGGGGAAAAAAACCTATTACTTGAGAGACTTGAAATACTTAAAGAGAGTTTTAAAAATAAGTATATGGTAGAAAAAATTGAGATAATTATTAAAATGGTCCAAGAAGAGGAATATTACAAAGCAGCAAAATTTATTGAGAGGGATATTTATAGAAACCACTATAATAGAAATTTAAAAAAAATTAAGCCTGATTTAATAGTAAATAATGTAGATACAGATAAATCAGTGAAATTAATTAATGACTTTATAATGGAAAAATTAAAAAAAGTTAATATTAGTGGGAGATAGTATGGATGAAGAGATATTATCACGGTTAATAACCTATACCGAAGATGTTGTATTGGCAATAGTGTTAAACAATGGTAAAAAGATGATAACCAATGGTAAAATTATACTCTCTGGAAAAATTGAGGGAGAATTGGCCTCTTTTATATTAAGATCCTCTAAGGAATTCTTAGAGGAAAAAGAATTTGGCATTAAAAAATATAAGGAATATGAAATATACTTTGAAAAAATAAATATAGAGAAATATTTAAAGGCCATAGGAAATGAATTAATAGATAATTTAATAACCCTGAAGGAGTTTATTAATTTAAATAGGGAGGAGGTAATCATTGTAGATGTAAGATGTCCAAGGGAATTTAAAAATGAAACCATACCTGGGGCCATAAATATACCATTATTCTTGGATGAGGAGCATGATTTAATTGGCAGAGTGTATAAAAGAGAGGGAAAAGATAAGGCCATGGATTTAGTCTTTAATACTCTTGAAAAAAATTTAAGTAGAATATTTAGGGATATAAAAAAACTTGATAGGGATAAATTAATTATTGTCTTTTGTGCAAGGGGGGGACTAAGAAGCCAAACCATGGCAACATTCCTAAAATTAGCAGGGTTTAATGTAAAAAGACTTATAGGAGGGTTTAAAGGATATAACTTAGAAATTAAAAAAAATGAATAATAAAGGCAATAATAAAAAAAATAATTTTAGTTAAGAGCATAATTTCTTAAACCATATCTAATATAAAAAAATAAAAATTAAAAAAATAATAAAAAATATAGAAAATAAAATAATCCAAATACTTAAAATAAAAGGAAAATAAAATACTTAAAAAAATAAAGAAAAGTAATACTTAAAGCAAGTACTTAAAAAGTAGAAATTATATATTATCTAAAGATATAAAGAAAATATAGGCAAGAACATAATTTTCCAAACGTATTTATAAAATAAAAAATTAAAAAAATAAAATTAATAAAAAAAGAATTTAAAAAAATATAAAATAGTAAAATAAAAAAATAATCTAAATCTAAGGATATAAGAGAAAAAAATAAGCACTTAAAAAGTAGAAACTCTATATACCATCCTCTCCCTCCTTGCTCTCCTAAGCACTGGAAGTGCAGAGGAGGTCCTTTAAGTATTAGTCATTACTACACTTACAATAAGTTTAATGAATTATGTGTTTTACTATAAATGTCTATAAAAATAATAAAAAATTATAGTTAAGTACATAATATCCTTAAACTTATAGTCTTATAATAACTAAAAAACCATCAACTAAAATCCATATATAAAAAAATTAAAAATAATTTAAAAAAATAAAACAAGATATTAAAATAAAATAATAAGATTTTAAAGTAATATTAAGAAAGAATAGATACAATAAAAAAAATAAAATATATTCCAAAAAATAGTAAAAACATAATATCCTAAGAAATAGCAAATACATAAAAAAATTAAAAATCCTGGGAAATTCTACTTTCCATTATTTTTACTTCTAATTGGATATTTTAAAATCCTTTATATATTTTTATCTTAATTATCCTTTATTTTTTTATTTATAGTCAAGCACATAATAATTTAAACTTATTAGGGATATAGGATCGCATACTTAAAGGGTTTCCCCTGGACATCCAGTGCTTAGTAGTGTAGGAGGAAGGAGGTAGTTATGGGATTTCTACTTTTTAGGTATTTACTTTTCTTTATTTCTTTAAAAATTTAATTTTTCCCCTATGTTTTAAGATTTAAGTTATTTTAATTTTATTTTTTTTAATTTTTAATTTATTTTTAATTATTTTTTTTATTATTTTATTTTTTTATTGATTTTTTATTTTTTAACTATTTTTTTAAAATTAGAGTTAGATTTTTTTATTTATTATAAAAATTTTTGTTTAGGCCATATAATAAAAAAATAAAATAATGTATAAAAATATTTACTTTTTATTTTTACTTACTTTTTATTTCTCTTCTCTCTTTTCATTCTTCTAATTCTCTTTTTGTAATGCTTCCATCTCATCTGGCCTTTCTTTTTCCATCTTCTTGAACTTCTCTTTATGGTACCACCTTTAATATTTTTTTAATATTAATTACTCCATTTACTTTTTTCTACAACTATATAATCCTCTTTTGTTTTAGGGGCTATTTTAAGGGCCTTCCTTTTAAAAGAGGGATCTATATGGGGATTGTCATCATCCCTTAAAACATTTTTAGTCTCCAATATGTAATATTCCTCAATATCTTCAAACTGAAAACTTTCAAGAACCTTGGAGAACCTTTCAACAATCTCTTCGGCCTGCTTCTGTACTTTTTCAATATCAACCATATCCATCACAAAAATATCTCTTTTATTCTTATCCTATTTATATATTACTTCAAAAGCCCTATCTCCACAAGGGCTTTCCTTAATTTTGTTTTATTTTCTTCTGACATACCACATAATGGAAGTCTTAAATTACCAGCAGGCATACCTAACATATTCATGGCAGTTTTTATAGGTATGGGATTGGTTTCAACAAACATCAACTTCATAATATTAAAGAGATTGTAGTGTATTTCTCGAGCCCTATTGTAATTGCCATTTAAAGCACAATCCACCATTTCCACAAACTCCTTTGGTAGGATATTGGATACTACACTTATTACTCCCTTTCCTCCTAAGGATATTATAGGTAGGGTTAATTCATCATTTCCAGAAATAACATCAATATCACAGGAGTTTATAACCTCAGAGATATGGGACAAATTAGGATTGGCTTCCTTTAAAGCAGTAATATTACTATATTCCTCATATAAATATTTTATAGTCTTTGGTTCAATATTAACAGAGGTTCTTGAAGGTACGTTGTATAGTACCATGGGGATATTTACAGATTGAGCAATCTCGCCAAAATGCCTTTTCAAGCCCTCTTGAGTAGGTTTATTATAGTAGGGAGTTATAAGTAGCAGGGCATCGGCTCCCACATCTTCGGCAAATTGGGATAACTCTATGGCCTCCATTGTAGAATTTGAACCTGTGCCTGCAATAACATCTACCCTTCCATCTACAATCTCAATAGTCTTTTCAATAATACTTTTATGCTCTTCATGGGTAAGTGTTGGAGATTCTCCAGTGGTTCCTACTGCAACAATACCACTAACTCCATTTTCAATTAGGAAGTTTATATTATGCTCCAATCCTTGATAATCTACATTATCTCCTTTAAAGGGAGTTATTATTGCAGGAAATACTCCTTGCATAAAAAATCATCTCCAATTAGGCATCTATTTTTTTAATTCTTGAGGTAATATATCCTGCTATCCTATTTCTAAGTCTTTTAGTGGAGATTAGTGCTACCTCTTCAACAATTTTTTTGTTTGTTTCAAAATCCCTTGTAAATTTATCCTCAAATTTTTCAATAAGTTCATTGCCTGTTCTTTTTATAAATGTCTGTCTAATTCTTCCCAAAATATCACCTATTTTAATATTTGATGTTTAATATATTTATTGCTTAATAATTAATTATTTAATTATTTATTAAGTGTTTTAATTAATTTATTAAAATATTTTAAAAATAATAATTTTCTATAAAAAAATATATACTATCATTATTTGTAATTAAGTTATCATTTAAATATTTTATTGTTTATAAAGTTAATTATAGTCAGGTATATACTATTTTTAAACTTATAATCTATACCATAAAAATAAAGATATTTAATAATAAAAATAATAAAAAGGATAAATATTAATAAAAAGAAATACTTTAAATGCTTATTTTAGATTAATATAAACTTTTATAATATAGTCCTATAAAGGATTGCCTGCCCTCTTAGTGCCTGAGAGTATAAATAGGTAATGATAGTATATTTACTTTTTATGTTTTTTTATTTCTTTTTAAGTATTTTAAAATTTAATTTTTTTATTTTTATTTTAAATATTTATCATCTTTTATTTCTTTATTTTATTTTTAATAATTATTATTTACTAATTTTTATAATTTTAATATTTTTTACAATATTTTTAAGGACGTGTCCAGATAAGATATAATATTAATATAAAGTATAATAAAAAAATATTAATGCCCTTAAATAAGAATTAAAAAAAATAAAATAATTATAAAAAAAATAATAATTTATATTAAATAAAAAAATAATAAAAAATCATTAAAAAGAGAAAATTTCTTCCAATACTCCTAGGTACAATAGGATAATTTATTTATAATTATTTATTTATAATTTATTTCTTATTATCTCTTTAATGCTTTTATATGGAGTATTTAAGGGAGATGGTTTTTTATTTTTATATTATTCTTTATTCTTTTTCTTATTTTTATTTTATTTTTTTATATTTTTTATTTTTTTAATTTTAAGTTTATTTTAACTATTTGTCTTTCTTTTTATTATGATAATTTTTATATTTTTTTGCTTATATTTTTTTATCTGGACATGCCTATTTTTAAAATTTTTTAATTATTATTTTTTAAGGATTTTAGCAAAAATAAGTTTTTTATTTATCATAATATTCTATTTATAAAAATTACTTATTACATAAATGAATACATTATGGAGGCAAATATCATGAGCCATACCATCATACTAATGGTAGTTAGGCTTTTCTCATTTATTATATACTCCATGTATTTTGAGATAGCATTAAGTATGTTATTATTCTTTCTCAAATCCCTGATTATTTCAGGAAGTGCATTCCATACATGAAACCCATCAAGGGGTATTGCAGGCAATAGATTAAAAAATCCAAGCATTAAATTTAGCATACTTGTCCAATATAGCAATTGCAATATAAACATTAAATCATTAGAGGGCTCTACTATTATACCTATTTTACCCTCTGGGGATGTAATTAATTCCAAAGTCTTTAATTGGTTATTCCTAAGAACCTTTAAGGTTATTTTTTCCTTTGGTCCTAACTCCCTTGCAGTACTGTAAAATTCTAATAGTGAGTTTATTCTTTTTCCATTGATTGAATATATTACATCCCCACTTATGAGCACTCCACTGGCAGGATGGTCCTCCAATACCTCTGTAATTGTTAATGGGGTAGATAACCCATGGAAGTAAGGGGTTATTAGCATAACTATCATAAATATAACAACATTTGCAATGGGCCCAGCAGAGGCTATGGCTCCCCTGACTTTTTTACTTGCATTTTTGAACTCATCACCTATTTCAACAAAGGCACCAAGGGGAATACCCAAGGCCAGAAGTAATCCTGTACTCTTTATTTTTAAGTTAAAGGACCTTGCTACAATACCATGGGCCAACTCATGGAATGTAATGCCTATTATAAGTGCAATAACCCCTGGAATCCAGGGAATTACGTTTCCAAATAGAAATATTATGGGTTTTGAACTTTCCTTTGGTATGGTACCATTAAATAGACTTAATGTGGAACTTATAAACATGTAGAATGTGATAATACTTATAATTACACATATTGGAATTAAAAAAATACCTATTTTTCGCCATATACTATATTTTCCAATTACATCAATTGTTTTTAACCCCCAGGAAGTTCTTAATATACCAAATACTCCATAGTAGGTTTTTAGACCTGTGGTATAATTATTATCATTTTCATTGACACCATTACCCTCCCTAATATTCTTTTTATCAATTTTATTTCTTTTTACATACATTATATTTAATAGGATCCAAAATATTAAACATATTAATAATACCATTGATGAGGATATTGCCACAATTTCACCTAATTAAAATATTAAATTAAGATAATTAATAAAATTAAAGTAAATAATATATCAAAATATCCCTAAAGAATAAAATAAATAATAAAAAAAATATAAAATCTTATAAATTTAATGAATTATTTCCCTTTAAATTTTATAGTGTTGTCTCACTAAGTATCCTTGGATGGATATATTATTTATCTACAATAAAAACATTATTAATCCTCTTATTTTTTTATATTTCTTTATTTTTCCATTAAATACTAATTATATTATTCCTAATACCCCTTCTAAGTATTTTAAAGTCTTAGATTTTCTATTTTTATTTTAATTATTTTATTTAAATTTTTAAATTATTTAATAAATTCATTTAATTTCTCCTTTAATTCCTCTACACTTCCCTCATACTTTATAGCATATTTATTAAGATTAATACTCTCCTCAACAAGTTTTTTATTTAATTTATTTATCTCTCCAATGGGAAAATCTGTATATATAACAATATCACAGGATTTTATTTTATTCAATGCCAATTCGTAGTTTTTCTGAGATATTGGGTTATAAGGTTCTTCCTCTATAATTTTTAACTCCATGGTTTTGCCAACTGTGTAATCTATGTCGTTTTTATGTAGTATGCCCACTACCACATTGTATCCATTTTTAACGAGGAATCTCATTACATTTGAACCAGTACCTGCTCCACAGATTAAAAAAATATTAAATTTCACTGTTTTTGGAGATTTCAATTCAAAATAACCTAATACTTCACTGTAATTTGCACTATCTAAATCATAAAGATTATTTACAATCTCCCTCTTCATAATATCCTCTGGATGCCCATAGGCAACAATCCTATTATCCTTAATTAAGGCCATCTTATCGGCTATTCTTAAGGCTAATTCAATATCATGTAATGTGACCACTATTGCCAAGTTATTTTCTGTTGAAAGTTTCCTCAGGAGTATGGTTAGTTCTATTTTATGTTTGGCATCTAAAAAACTTGTGGGTTCATCCAATATAAGTACCTTAGGCTCCTGGGCAAGGGCCCTGGCTATCATTATCTTCTGTCTTTCCCCATCACTCATCTCAAAGAAGTTTTTACTTAAAAGATGGGTCGCATTCACAGATTCTGCTGCATGCTCTATTATCCATTTATCCCTCTCCCCTAACCTACCAAATAGATCAGTGTAAGGATGCCTACCTATGGCAACAATATCATACCCTGTCATGTTGCCAGGATTTACCCTCTCAGTGAGTACCACAGACATCTCCTTTGCAAGTTCCTTGGGGGATAATTTGTGAATATTTTGGCTATTTAAATAAACTACTCCCTTTTTAGGCTTTAAATACGTACCTATGGTTTTTAAAAGGGTTGATTTTCCTGCTCCATTGGGGCCTATTATACAGAGTATTTCCCTCTCCCGTATCTCTAAATTTATTCCCTCTACTACAACATAATTGCTATATCCAACAGATAAATTTTCAGTTTTTAGCATTTTTATCACAAAGTATTTTTTTTAATTTTTTAATAATAAATAATAAAGTTAAAATAAAGTAAAGGTTAATATGAGGTAAAGGGTAAATAATTAAGATATTAAAAATATTATTAATCTATTAATATTTATTAATTTAAATTATAAAATATTATTTATATCATTTTTATATTCTTTTCTCCTCTATATACTAAGTAGATCACCAACAATCCTCCCACTATATCCAAAATGGAACCCACAGGCAGAACCTGGGCAGGATGATTTATGCCATAAAGGTAGTAAATGGGTACCCAATACTTCAGGGATACTATATGGGCCATAAGCATTAAAATAACTCCTAAGAGCATGGTTGTAGGTAGTAGCCACCTGTGGTCCGAGGTCTTTATTATGGGTCTTGCCATATAGGGGGCGGCTATTCCCACAAAGGCCATAAGCCCAAGATAGGGAACTATAACTCCAACAACAAAGGAGGTTAGTAGTAGTATCAACACCCTAACCTTTTTTACATTCAATCCAAAACTCTTGGCGTAGGATTCTCCAAAGAGTAGGGCATTTAAAGGTTTTATTAAAAATACACTACCCAACATAAGGATTATTGTAACTAAAATAAGGGATGGAAGGTTATTCAAATTGACCCTTGTTAAACTTCCAACTACGAACATGAAGTACTCCTGAATAGATAGATCCTGACCATTTGCCACTAAGTAGGAACTTATCCCCCTAAATAGATAACTGGAAAGGAGGGCAACAATTAAAACGCCATTTACCTCCTTGACCCTGAGGGCTATTATTATAAGTAGTATTAAAGAGAGAATCCCTCCACACCAACCTGCCACTATCTTTTCATCTATGTTGAAAATGGAAAATAGTTCTGCAATACTACTTATAAATATTACTAAGGTAACTGCAAATAGAACTCCACTGGATATTCCTGTAGTATAGGGAGAGGCCAATAAATTTCTAAAGAGGGTCTGTAGCATTAGACCACATGCTGATAGGGTTATTCCCACAATAATGGCCCCAAGGATTGGAGGAAAACGTACCTTTTTTAACAGTATGTATTTAAACTTCTCTCCCTCACTTAGAGAGGGCATATTAAATAGATCCTCTCCAGTGATTCTATGGTATATATCATTTAATGTAACTTTACCCTGATATACAATAAAGTTTGTTGTATCCTCCAATGTGATAGAACGGGCATTTCCTCCATAGTACATGCCCAATACAGTAAGTATAATTATAGAGATGAATAAGGTAATTATTACAAGGTATCTATAGTATCCATGGTATCTATTTTTAGAGATATTATTCATTATATCCCCATACGTCTTACTTTTAAATATATCATTATGGCTATGGGAGCCCCTATTATTGAGAGAGGGGACAGTAGTGGAAGATTATTAGAGGAAGTAGGTATTAAAACCCCAGGTCTTGTTAGTATATCTGCAAGTAGTACAAATATGGAACCAAGGATTGCAGTGGTAGGTATTACATAGAGATGTTTTGAAGTTCCCACTATCATTCTACTTATTATGGGACATACCATTCCCACAAAGGCAATAGGCCCTGTAAAGGCTACTACTGTTGCAGTTAGCATACAGGAGAGGATTATTAACCATCTTCTTAAACTCTTTATATCCACTCCAACACTCTGGGCATATTTCTCCCCGAGGAGGTTGGCATCTAATTTTTTTGAAAGGAATACATAGGATAGAATAACCAGTGGGATGGTTATAATGGCCATAATATTAATTTGGTCCCATGTTAGATTGTTAACAGAACCCATTCCCCACATCAAATACCCAGAGAGTTGAGAGTTGTCCTCTCCAATAAAATCTGCGGTGTATATCACTATGGTGGTAAATCCAGAGGCTATGGCACCTATCATAATGCCACTAATTAACAGGGTTGCAGTTTCCTTTACAATCTTTGCAATAGTAATAACCACAAACATGGTAATTAAGGAACCTATATAGGCAGCCAGAATAAACCCATATACTGAGTGGGGAAAACCTAAATTAAAGAGTAAGGATGTGAATATATAGAGTACAACCCCTAAGGAGGCTCCACTTGCCACGCCCATTAAGTAGGGATCTGCCAAGGGATTTCTAAAGTATCCCTGCATTAGTATTCCTGCAATTGCAATACCCATCCCAACAACAATCGTCCCAACTGTCCTTGGCAATCTTAATTTCTCTATGATTTTATCAATAATTGGATTTCCAGAGGTCCCTTCCAGTAGGTATTTTTCCAACTGTTCATTATTAACAGATATAGTACCCTCTTTAATACTTAGGTAAGATAGAACAGACAATATCACAAGGGATATTAAAAATACAGTTAAAAATCTTTTATGGCCCAAAATTCCACCGTTTAATATATTTAAAAGTATTTATTTAAATTTAATTTATATCTACTAAAGTTTATTTAAATATTATTATATAAATTTTATAGTGTAAAAATAATAATAAAAAAATATAAAAATAATAAAAAACAACATAAAAAAATTAATATAAAAATAAAAAATATAATCAATAACTTTTTATACTTGAATAAAATAGTATATCTAACATTTATTTTTAATGTGGGATAACATTTAATATTCCATTATTTTTTATTAAAGTTAATAAATTAAAATAAAAGGAGGAATAAACATGGCACAAAGAAGTGAAGGATTTAGGAGTAAAACAAGATATAAACTTAAAAAACATCCAAGGGAAAAGGGATTGTATCCCATTACAAGGGCATTAAAGGAATATAATGAGGGAGATATGGTCCATATCAAAATAGACCCTTCAGTACATAAGGGCATGCCCCATCCAAAATTTCATGGCAAAACTGGTACTGTTGTAGGACAGAGGGGAAGTGCATTTATTGTTAGAGTTAAAGATGGAGATAAGTATAAGGAAATAATAGTTAGACCTCAGCATCTTAGAGAATGTAAGGTATAATGGATATGAGTACATGTTAATTTAAATTATATTATAACACTATCCTATTTTTTTTATTTTTTTGTATTTTATATATAATTTAAAAAAATAATATATACAATATGCAATCTTATATCTTAAATTTAATCTGATAAATAGATTAGGTAATATTATGATAGGAAAGGAAGTAATTTCTGAAAGGTATGTTACTATATCCCAAGTTAAGGACCTGGTAGTCAATAAAAAAAGAAATATTGAGGACATATCCTATGAACTTGGATGTGCATTGGATTATTTAGAGAAATTTACAAAATTAGATGTTGAAGATTCCAAGGAATTAGTTAGCAAACTAATAGATTTAGGTTTAGATGAAAAGACAAGTGTAAAGATAGCAGACATGCTTCCAGAAGATCTCGATGATTTAAAATTAATATTTTACAAAAGAGAGATACCAAAGAATGCTAAGGAAATATTGGATGTAATAAGTCAATATAGGTAAAGTTAATTTATAGTTAAACACATAATTTTAGACTTCAATCTACAATAAAATATAATAAAATTAATAAATAATTTAAAAAATAAAAAAATAATTAAAAAAAATATAAATTTAAGATATTTAAAAAGAAATAAAAATATAAAAAAGTAAAAATACATATTGTTTCCTTGTTTTCCTAAGTATTCTGAGGGTGGGCAAATTCTCCCCGAGGATTAATTATAAAAGTTATATTGGATTTATTGAATGTGGTATAAAGTATTTTTCGATATGGTACTTTATCTTTTTATTATGTTATTCATATTATGTCATAAATTTAAGATATTATGTGTTTAAATATATATACATATTTTAATAATTAATATTAAAAAAAATTAATTTTTATAATGGAATATACTTAAAAAAACCCTACTTCCCATCAAAAATAATATAAATAATAACCTATATAAATATTATGAACCCAGTAGAAAAATACACAAAAGAAATAAAAGAATAAGAGAATTAATAAAACCAGTTATAGATGAACACTATCCCTCTAAGGTCAATAGGGAGACAATATCCCTGCATAACCTTATGACTTTTAAT
>JAHEQB010000059.1 GCA_019561555.1 Methanothermococcus sp. SCGC AD-155-C09 | reverse complement strand
AATATAAAAAAAGAGGAATTTGTGAGGGGTTCTTTGGAGGTATAACAAACTCTTTGGGGATAGAATCCCTTGTTTTTTAATGGAACCTTATATATGCACTGAGAATTTTAACAAGGATTTATATATGAGATGGTATGTTAGACACACTCATCCAGTAGAAAAATACATTAAAGAGAAAATTATGGATGTAATAAAAAATACACAAAAGAAATAAAAGAATAAGAGAATTAATAAAACCAGTTATAGATGAACACTATCCCTCTAAGGCCAATAGGGAGGCAATATCCCTGCATGACCTTATAACTTTTAATTCCTGCATCTGTATTTTAATGGGGCTATAAAGCATTCTTATACTCATTTTATTGAAGAGAAACTATTCCCAAAATTAGATATAATAAATTACTTTATATCAATACTGGAAAAAAACATATTATCTATTCTCAAGGAAAAAAGGATTTTACTAAAAGGTTAAAAGAAGAAACTATCATAGGAGATAAGGGATACATTGAGCAAGGAGTTCTCTAAAAAAATGAAGAAAAAGGATGTTACATTCATTACAGTGAAAAGAGAGAACATTATTGAGGGTTATAAGGAACAGGAGTACTACAGGTTTCTTTCTAAAATGAGAAAGAAAATTAACATTTTTCTCAGTTGTAGATAATTTCAGATTGATATATACGAGCCGTAAGTAGAAGGAGTCTATTTGTTAAGATCATTCTTAGTTTGATAATCTTTTAATTTCTATTCTTAATAGGTGATGGGAACTAAGGTTTAAAAATATAAGAAAAAGTAGATACTTAAAAATAGAAATTCCACACCACCATCTCCTTTCCCTCTATACCCCTAAGCACTGAAAGTGTAGGGGAATTCTTCAAGTGTCAAATTACTATCTTTATAATAAGTTTAAAGTGTTATGTGTTTTATTATAAAATACACTTTTTACTGATTTATAAAAATTTAACGAATACCTTAATATCATGTCGAAATTCGCATCTATACCTAATAGTTTATACGAAATACGAATAGTTAAATTAATATATATGGAGTTATAATAAAATTATCTGTAAAATATATGATTAAAAAATACATGGTGATATTATGAAAGCAGATGCTGTAAAAATAGCAGATGGAGTATATTGGGTAGGAGTATTAGATTGGGATATAAGAATGTACCACGGATACACCTTAAAGGGTACCACATACAATGCATACTTAGTATTTGGGGATGAAAAAGTTGCCATAATTGACAACACCTATCCGGGAAGTTCTGCACAGATGTGGGGGAGAATAAAGGATGCCTTTGAAAAGGAAGGAAGAGAATTTAACATAGATGTAATTGTACAAAACCACGTAGAAAAGGATCACTCAGGGGCATTACCAGAAATACACAAGAAATTCCCAGAGGCCCCAATTTACTGTACTGAAGTTGCTGTTGAGGGATTGAAAAGACATTTCCCATCCTTAAAAGATGCACCATTTAAAACTGTAAAATCCTTGGAAAGTGTAGATCTTGGAGGAAAAACCTTAACATTCTTGGAGGCTCCATTACTCCACTGGCCAGATAGTATGTTCACATTATATGCTGAGGAAGGAATATTATTCTCAAATGATGCATTTGGACAGCACCTCTGCTATCCCGCACATATGAGATATGATACTGACATACCAGAGTACGTACTCATGGATGCAAATCAGAAGTTCTACGCAAACTTAATTACCCCATTATCAAAGTTAGTATTGAAGAAATTCAATGAGGTAATAGAGTTAGGATTATTGGAAAAGATTAAAATGATTGCTCCATCCCATGGACAGATCTGGACAGATCCAATGAAGGTAATAGGTGCCTATCAGAACTTTGCAACTGGAAAGTGCAAAGATAAGGTTACAATAGTTTATGATACAATGCACTACTCAACCCAGAAAATGGCCCATGCCTTTGCAGAGGGTCTTATGAGTGAAGGTATTGAGGTTGTAATGTACTTCCTCCACCATGATGAGAGAAGTGAAATTGTTAAGGACATCTTAGACAGTAAGGCAGTACTCTTTGGAGTACCTACAATCTATGATGAACCATTCCCATCAATTGGAGACATAATCTACTATTTAAGGGGATTGAAGTTCAATAGAACAGGACTAAAGAGATTGGCAATTACCTTTGGATCCATGGGAGGTAATGGAGGAGGAGTTGAGATTCTTAAGAAGGAAATAGAGGCCTGTGGTTTCGAAGTATTGGAGGACTATGAAGTATATTACGTACCATCAGAGGATGAATTAGAGAAGTGCTACAACATGGGTAAGAGATTGGCTTCAAAGATTAAAGAAATGTAAATAATTAAAATAATTTATTTATCTTTTACTTTTTAATTAAAATTTATAGAAAAAATAAATTAAATTAATTTTTTTTTAATTAATTATTTATTAATTATTTATTTATAAAATTACAATAACAAATTAATAAAGGTGATAGTATGGTAAATGTAGAATTAATAAATGAACACAAAATAGGAGTTACAAAAAATACAGATTTAGAAAAAGAAGTTGAGGCTAACTTCAAAGGAGAATGTGCTGAAGTAGGTATGTACTTGGCAATGGCAAGACAGGCTCAAAGAGAAGGACTTCCAGAGGTTGCTGAGATATTGGTAAGAATAGCCTTTGAAGAAGCAGAGCATGCAGCCCAATTTGCCGAAATGAATGGAATAATATCTGATAACTTAAAGGAAAACATTGAAATGATGTTAAAGGGAGAGTGTATGGCAAACAAGGAAAAAAAGGCTGCTGCTAAAAAGGCTAAGGAATTGGATGTTGATCCAGCCCATGATTTCTTTGATGAGTCAAGTAGGGACGAGGCAAGACATGCAATGATGTTAAAGGGAATATTGGAGAGATACTTTAAGTAATTTTTTAATATTTTTTATTTTTAATGTTATTTTTAATTTGATATTTTTGTACTTTTTTTTAAATTTTTTTTATTAATTTTATAATTTATAATATTTTTAACATTATTTTTTATTTTTATATGATTTTTAAAAATAAAAACTTTTTTATATAAAAAAATTAAATATAATAAAATTAAAATTCATATATTCACAAATATAGAAAAAAATAATACAATTAGGGGGTGTTGAATATATGCCAAAGAAGGAAGATGATAATAAAATAGCAGAAGAATTATACACTAAAGGGAATGTCTTCTACAATTTGAAAATGTATGAAGAAGCAATAGAATGCTATAATAAGGCATTGGAAATTGATCCATTGTATTTAAGCCCATGGTTAGCCAAAGGAAATGTTTTATATAGTTTAGAAATGTATGAAGAAGCAATAGAATGCTATAATAAGGCATTGGAAATTGATCCATCAAATGTAGATGTGTGGTTGTCTAAGGGACTTGCCCTTAGTAATCTAAAAAGATATGAAGAAGCAATAGAATGCTATGATAAAATATTGGAAATTGATCCATCAAATATAGATGCACTATTGGATAAAGGAAATGTTCTCACTAATTTAGAAAGACATGAAGAAGCAATAGAATGTTATAATAAGGCCTTAGAAATTGATCCATCAAATGTAGATGCATGGTTGTCTAAAGGACTTATACTTAATAATCTAAAGAGATATGAAGAAGCAATAGAATGCTTTGACAAAGTATTGGAAATTTGTCTTAGGGATATTGATTTGTTTTTAGATCTGGGAATTACCTATAATGATCTAGAAAGATATGAGGAGGCAATGGCATTTTTTGATAGTGTATTGGAGAGTTATCCAAAATGTAATATTGCATGGTTAGTTAAAAAATCTGCCCTTGAAAATTTAGGAAGACATGAAGAGGCAGCAGAATGCTATGATAAGGCACAGGAAATAGATCTAAAATATACCACTGCATGGAATATGAAGGGACTTATACTTAATAATCTAAAGAGATATGAAGAAGCAATAGAATGCTTTGATATGGTGCTGGAAACAGATCCAGAGAATGTGGCTGCATTGAATAATAAAGGACTTGCCCTTGATAATCTAAAAAGATATGAAGAAGCATTAGAGTGCTACGATAGAGTCTTAGAAATAGACCCAGAGAATGTGGCTGCATTAGGTAATAAGGGAAATACCCTTTGCAATCTAAAAAGATATGAAGAGGCAATAAAATGCTATGATAAAGCCTCAGAAATAGACCCAGAAAATACGACTATATGGTTGGCCAAAGGAATTTACTTTGTTGAGCAGGGAAAATATGAAGAGGCAATAAAATGCTATGATAGGGCCTTAGAAATAGACCCAGAGAATGCAGGTGTATGGGTAGTCAAAGGACTTGCCCTTCGTGATCTGAAACGGGATGAAGAGGCAGAAGAGTGCTTTAATAAAGCATTAGAAATTGATCCAAACATATCTTTCGATATTCTAATCAAAAAATACTCTTAAAAATATAACAATTAAAAAATTAATTAATATTATCCAATTAATATTTGTGTATTTATATATAATAGTATTTTTATATTTTTTATGCTTTTTTATTTTTAATATATTTTATAAATTCTTTTAAATTTTATTTTAATAGTGTTCTATATAACTTAATTTAGAAATTACCTATATTTTATTGATAATTTTAATTTTAGGGCAATCTATATATACTATTAATACAATAGATATTAAATTACCATTAATTATATCAAAACAATTATATAAGGAGGGGATATATATGGAAATAATAAAATGGTCTGATGACTTGAAATCAAGTGTTAATGCATTTAATGAAGAACATAAGGTACTTATAGACACAATAAATCAGGTATATACCTTACTAAAGGAAGGAAAAAGAGAAGAGGCAAAAAAAACACTTATAGAAAAGGTAGTTTCCTATACAAATAAGCATTTTGCACATGAGGAAGAGGTAATGGAAAGATATAACTATCCTAAGGAAAAATTAGAGGGCCATAAAAAAATGCATAGATTTTTTGTTAAATACCTTTTGGAAACCCTTGCCCCAGAAATTGAAAAGGGAGATGATAAAAAATTCAATGAGGCCTTAAACTTTATAGTAGGATGGTTAATTATGCATATTAAAAACATGGATGTAAATGGCTATGGAAAATGGTTTAAGGAAAATAATATTGAAGTTCCTGATGAGAAGATTGAAATATAAAAGATATATATCACAATCCAATTTTACAATATATAATTATACACCCTTTATGCTTTTAATTTTTAATAATCCCTATTTTAATTGTTCCAATATGATAGCAGGACATACCTTTTTAATTCCATCAATTTTTCCAATCTTATTAAATAGTATTTCAGATAGTTCCTTGCCATCCCTTGCCCAGATCTCAGTCATTATCATATGATCTCCAGTTGAGGTCCAAACCTTTTTAATCTCTTCAACTTCACATAACTTATGGGCTACAGATAGAAAATCCTCAGGATTTGTATCAAATCCAGTTAATGCCACAACACTATATCCTATTTTACAGGGCTCCACTTCCACTTTGTATCCCTTAATAACACCCTCTTCTTCCATTTTTTTAATTCTCTTTCTTATTGAACTTTCACTTGTTCCCAATTCCTTTGCAATTTCAGTATATGGTTTTCTACCATCTATCATTAATATATTTAATATTTTCATGTCCTTTTCATCCATACTATCCACCTAAAAAAATATTTAAATAAAATATAAATTAAATAAAAATAAATAATTAACTATAAAATAAGTAATATATAAAAATATTATAAATTATCTTTTATTATTTTTTAAATATTATATTTAAATATAAAAGGTGAGACTATAAGTGTGAAAATAATTGTAGATAGGGATAAATGCATAGGATGTGGAAAGTGCTATGAGGTATGTCCAAAGGCTCCAAAAATATGGAAGGTTGATGAAAATAAAAAATATTATGTATATGATACAGAATACTGCCATAACTGTAAATTGTGTGCAGGAAGATGCCCAAAGGATGCCATATTAATTATTAAAGAGGGCCAATAATATCTTAAATAATAAAAAAATAAAAAAATAATTTAAAAAAATTAAAAATTAAAAAATAAAATTAAATAATCTAAAAAAAATAATAAAGTTATCAAATTTTAAAATAAAAGAAAAAAATAATAATATTTAAAGAAATAAAGGTAAACACCTAAAGTAATTACTAAATCATAATTCTTAAAGATATAGGGGAAGATAAAAAAGTAGAAATTCTCTACTGCCATCCTCCTCCTTACGCCCCTAAGCACTAAAGTGCAGAGGAAATCCTTTATGTATTGGAGTTGCTATATACATAATAATTTTAAAATATTAATGCCTAACTATAAAAAATAAAATAAATAGTATCAAAAATAATAAATATAAATAAGGTAATTTTATGGATTCCATAACCTATTCATTGGAGACTTACAGAACATGCTCTCCAGAGGAGACCTGGGATAGGATAAAAGATCTCTTAAATGACATAAAAATCAATAATCTTGAGAGAATAGATCATTTAGATAGAATAGGTATTCCAGTTTATGCTGCAGAGAGAATGACAGATAATAATATAAAGATCCATCTTGGAAAGGGCTCAACAGATGTTCAAGCAAGAGTATCTGCCACTATGGAAGCAATTGAGAGGTTTTCTGCAGAATTGGATTCAAAATATTATGGTAATAGATTAACAGATAAACCTATCAATCCCATAGAGATAAAGGAATTAGTGCTTTCCAGTGAGGCCTATATGCACTTGGCTAAGGGTTTAGAAAGTAATTCTATTAAGGGTATTCAGTGGATAGAGGGCCAGGATATTATAAATAATTGTAGCATAGAAGTCCCTGCAGATAGTGTATTTCATCCCTACAATGGAAGATTATTTAGAAGTAATACCAATGGTATAGCCTCAGGAAATACCCTTCAGGAGGCCATATTTCATGGAACCTTAGAGATTATAGAGAGGGATGCCTGGAGCATATATGAACTTTTCAAGGGCCCAAATAAAGGAATAAACATTGAAGGAGCAAAAAATCCCATAATACATGAATTAATGGAAAAGTTTAAAGAGGCCAATATAAATATAACCTTAAAGGACCTAACAAGTGATGTGGGAGTTCCAACAGTGGCAGCCATATGTGATGAGGAAGTATGGAAGGATCCTGCACTTTTATGTATGGGAGTAGGCTGCCATATTCATCCTGAGATTGCAATTATTAGGGCCCTAACTGAAGTAGCCCAGAGTAGGGCTACCCAGATACACAATAAAAGAGAGGACACTGTAAGGGGAGATATTGTTAGAAAAGTAGATTACAATAGAATGAAGAAAATCCATAGAAGATGGTTTAAGTATGATGAGACCATAAATGTTGAGGATATGGAAAATAATGCAAAATATAACTTAAAAAAGGATTTAAAGGTTATTAAGGAAAAACTATTAGATGCAGGGTTTGATAAACTTATATATGTTGATTTGAAAAAAACCAAGGTAGATGTTGTTAGGGTAATAATTCCAAAAATGGAAGTTTATTGCATGGATAGAGATAGGATATCCCCCAATATAAAGGACAGGCTTAAAAGGATGAAAAATGCTAATAAATGATTATTATAGAAATATCTCATTATGCCCTATTATACTCTATTTTACAATTAAATATTTCCAATACTCCCAATTTATTTAAGGATTCAAGTAATTCTTTTTTCTTAGTTTTATCCACTAAAATTATGGCAATACCTCCCCCTCCGGCTCCTGAAAGTTTTGCCCCATATCCATAATTACTTCCTATTTCAACTACCCTATCAATTTTATTTGTGGATACTCCCAATTTTTTAAGGAGGTTATGGTTTTTTACCATTAAATTCCCTAATTCCTCATAGGAGGAGGTATATTGAACTTTATTTACAATATTCCCTATTTCTTTAAATATATCTACCTTCTTAGGGTGTTTTGCCACTTCATTAACTAACTGTGCAGTTTTTTTTCTTCTTTCTTCCACATGCACAATTAAAAAATCGCATTTTTTAAGTAGATTATATAGTTCAGTATTATTTAATTCTTCAAAGTTATTATTATCCTTAATTCTTAAAGGGCCTCCATGGATTATAGTTGCAGTATCTGTTATACTGGCCCTACCTTGAACCTCCTTTTCAACAGAAAAGGCTATTTTAAGTAGGTCTTTATTTGAAAGGGATAGGTTATTGGCATGTAGAAAGGATCTTATTGTTGTAATAATTACAGAGGCAGAGGATCCCAATCCACAACTTATGGGAATCTCTGATGAAATATCTAATTTAAAGGGTTTAAATGAATTAATATTTTTATTATTTATTAAATAATTCATAATGGATCTAAGGGAACCTATAACATATTTTAAATCACTTTCGCAGTTATTTAGATCTATTTTTGGAATATCTTCAATATTTAAGTTAATCTCCTTTCCAATATCCCTTAAATTAATAGTTATTTTATTTTTATTATTTTCCAATACTATTCCAGTGGTTTTTAAGTTAATTGCCATGGATATGGCTCCATAACCATCAACTACCCCATGCTCTCCAAATAGTATAACCTTGGAGGGAGTTTTAATAATGCCCTTATTTTTATTATTTTGGATGTATCCACTTAACATAAATACCACCTTAGTTTATGCAATATAGAACAGAGTATGTCTAACATTAATAAAAACCTAATATAATCTTAAGAAAATTATAAAAATAAATTATAATAAAAAAATAAATTGTAATTATAGTTATGGACATAAATACTTATACTAAAATAAAAAATCTTATTAAAAAACATATAAAAAACTAAAAAATAAAAAATTAATAAAATTAATCTAAATCTTAAGATATAAAAATAAAATAATAAAAATTCTGCCATTCCTTTCCTATATTCTCCCAAATACTAGAGAAAGGGTATTTAATTATATTGATATTATGAGTTTCATTATTTAAGAAATATAAAGTATTAAGGAGAAGATATATAGGATTTTTTTAATTTTTATGTTTTTACTATTTTTTTAAGAGACGTATCCAGATAAGAAATATAAATAAAAAAATATAAAAATTATTATAATAAAAAAGGCATTTAAAAAAAATAATTAAAATAAATTAAAAAATAAAAAAAATATAAATAATTAAATAAAAATAAGAAAATAATATAAAAATAAATTATCCCTTAATATTCTATATTAAAAGCATTAAAGAGATAGAAATCCTTTAAAGATATATATTTATAAAAAATAAATTATAAATAAATCACCCTACAGTACTTAGGGAGTATTAGGAGATATATACATAACAATGGAGAATTTATATTTCTTTTATTATTTCTTTTTAGAGATTCTTCTCTTTTAAGGATTTTGTATTATTTTTTTACATATCTCTTTAAATTTTTTTATTTTAATATAAAATTATTATTTTTTTATTATTATTTTTATTTTCTTAATTTTTATTATGTTAAGGACATTAAATATTTTTTATTATAATTTATTATCGATATTATATTATCTGGACATGTCCTTTTTTAAGTATTTTAAAATCCATGTTTTAATTTATTTTTTAACTCTTTTTTAGCTATTTTAAAGTCTTATTTTATAATTTAAATTTTTATTTTTTTAATAAATTTGTTATTATTTTAAAAATAGATTAATTTTTATTTTAATTATTTATTTTTTTAAGTATTTTTAATTAAAATCCTTTAAGTTTTTATTAATGTTAAAACACTTATTTTTATCTAACTTCTCCTTAATTCCACCTTACAAGTCTCTTTAATAGAACAGTATCTTTATTTTCTACCTTTCCATCAAAATGGGCTATCAAATAGCCCTTAGTTCCAAAGGTACCTTTTATTTTTCCCACTATATTTTTTTCTGGCACAACAATCTCTGAATTTATAAGTTTTTCAGCCCCCTTCTTTGAGGTTGCAAGGCCTTCAATAAGTATTCTATTTTTATCTATCCTTATGGTTCCCCTTTTGATAATCTCCTTTTTAATATTTAACTCCTCCACTGTTGAGAAGTCTATTATTTCCCCATTTCCACATATTCTAAGTGTTGTAGGAGGTAAATCTAACCTAGTTATTAATATTTTATCCCCTATTTCGGCTACAGCCTCCTCTTCCAATTGAAAGGCACAATAACACTCCTCTCCCTTTGATATTTCCTTTAAAATTATATTCTCTATTTTTCCCTTTATATTTATTCTTTGGAAAGGAATTACTGTTGCAGGAATTACAAGCATGCCAATGTTTAAATGGACCTTCATCCTTGGCTTTAAATTATACTTAAATATATTGGATATTTTTATTTTAGCCACAATGTTTTTTACTACCTTTAATTTACTATTTATTGAGGTTAATAAACATCCCCTAAATAACTCCTTAGAATCTATTCCTTGAAGTGCCATTCCAACTCTATCCCCTGCATAGGCCCTATTTACATTTTCTTTAAATCTTTGAATACTTTTAACCTTTACCTCAATATTTAAAGGTAAAATTTTTAAAACATCCCCTACCTCAACAGTGCCCTTTAGTATTGTACCAGTAATAACTGTGCCAATCCCCTTTATTGGAAATCCATGGTCAATGGGCATCTTAAAGTAATCCTCTGTATTTCTAACTATATCCATACTATTTAGGGTTTCTTTTAAGGTATTTTTTAAATCCTCTATTCCAATATTTTCCTTTGTAGATATTTTTAATATTTTACTATCTTTTAAATTTTCTGTTGAATTTAATATGGCCCTTACAAAGTTCTCAGTTTTCTTTATGTCCTCCTTGGAGGCAATATCTATTTTACTTAAAACTACAATTGTAGGTATTTTAAAGTTGTCCAGTATGAGAAGATGCTCTCCAGTTTGTGTTTTTGGTCCTTCCTTGGCATCCACTATTAAAATTGCCAAATCTATTATATCTGCGGCACTAACCACAGCCCTTATTAAATCAGCATGTCCAGGAGCATCCACTAAGGTAATTAAATAGTTTCCCAATTTAAAGGATGAGAACCCAATATCTATTGTAATCCCCCTTTTTTTAGATTCAGGGAGTTTATCTAAGGAGGATGTTGAGGCCACCTCTGTTAAAACCCTTGCCAATGAGGTTTTTCCATGATCAATATGTCCAAATATTCCTAAATTTATATTTTTAATATCCATAATCCCACTTTAATTTTTATTTTTTTTAATTTATTTAGTATTTAATTATTAAAATTATAATATTTAAAAATATAAAAAATAAAATATAATTAGAATAAAAATTAATTGATAATCATATTCTTAAAAAAGTTGTTTATAATAATAAAATAAATTAATTAAAATTTTAAAATAATTAAAATATTAAATGTATAAAAAATAAAAGTTCCGCCATTATTCTCCAGGGGTTCTGAATACTGGGAGTTATCATTATTTTTACTATTTATAGATTTGTAGTATCATATCCAAACAAAACCATTTATACTACAAATATAAAACCTTAATTTCAAAAGAATAATTATTAAAAAAATACAATATATAAAAATTAAAAAATAATTTAAAATAATTAAAAAAATTAAATGATAATTAAGATAAAAATAAAATAAAAGATTTTAAAGTACTTAAAAAGGAATAAATAATAACAATTAGAGATCTCCCTTACTTTTCATATACGTTCCTAAGCACGGAGAGCAGGCAGAATCCTTTACAAGATAAATTATTAACTTCATCGGGCTAAGATAGAGACTTAAAGTATTTCTCCTTATTAATGTTTTATCCTCTATGTTATTTTTATTATTGAATATTTTTATTTTTATGCTATAGATTAAGTTTAAGATGTTATGTGTTTGACGATAATATAAAAAATTGGTGATATTTTGATACCTGATTCATTGAAAAAGGAAATACTTATTATGGGATGTGGCAATCCACTCTTTGCAGATGATGGTTTTGGATATGAGATAATAAAAAAATTGGAAACCATGGAACTTCCAAGTAATGTAGAAATCATTGATGCAGGAACTGGCGGCCCATATTATCTAATGTCTATATTGGATGAAGAATCCTCTGTTAAAAAGATAATATTGGTAGATATTATAGACTTTGGATTGGCACCAGGTACACTAAAGAAATTAAGTATAAAGGACCTCCCAAACATTGAAAAATATAACTTTGATGCCCATGATATGCCCCTTGCCCCCTATCTAATAGAGGCACATAATAGAGGCATAGAGGTTGTAATAATTGGTTGCCAGAAAAAAGAAGTTTCCTGCCCAGATATAAAATTGGGATTATCCAAGGAGGTTAACAATGCCCTAAATGGAGCAATTGAAATGATTATGGGGGAGATCCATAAATAAGTAAAATTTTATTACTACATGTTATTAACTATTTCCTTGGCATATTCCCTTGCAGATTCTCTTTTCTCACTTAAATCATTTAAAAATTCCACTATTTTTTCATAGCAGTGCTTTTTACAGGCCCCACACATAAGTTCTCCAGATTTGCATTTATTATATATCTCCTTAAGTTCTTTATCATCCCCTATTAGATGATAAACATAAAATTCATAAACTACACATTCCTCTGGAATTCCCCCTAATTTTCTCTGTTCTTCTAAGGTTTCCCTTCCTCCTGTTTTACAGGACATCACTTTCTTTTTAAGGGATTTAGAGGGTTTATCACTTAAAAATATGGCAGTATCCCCTTTGGAGGAACTCATTTTACCTCCCAATAATCCAGTTATAAACCTGTGGTAGGTGGAGGATGGAGGTATGAAGTTAAAGTCCTTACTTCTTCCGGCTATATCCCTAGTTAATCTTATATGGGGATCCTGATCTATACCCACAGGTACCAAAACAGGTAATTTTTCCTCTAATTGGGGATGAAGTATATCTGCCACCTGAAGTATTGGGGCAAAAATATGTCCAATATTTGTATCCCCACTGAAACCATATATTCCCTTCATTTCACTGAAATTCACCCTCTTGGCTAACTTCAGGGATAGATCTTTAACCACATCCTTTTTTGATTGTAAATAAATATCTGTATCCTCTAAGTTAAGCCCCAATGCAATATAATTAGTTATATATTCCTCAATTGCCAATTTTTTTGTTTTTTCAAAATCCATACCCCTTGCCCAATAGGCCTCTAAATCGGCTATTGGTATATATATTTTAACATTATATCTTTGATAATATATCAATTGATCCACTATCATTTTATGGCCAAAGTGCATTTTACCAGAGGGCATCATGCCACTTACAACTGCAAATTTCTTTTTTTCATTTATTGATTTAATTATATTTTCAAAATCCCTATGGCCAAAAATTACTCCCCTTCTCATAAGATAATGAGGGTCCTCTATTTTATGCAATACATCTTTAAATGGCCTTATTCCGAATTTTTCCATGGTTTTTTTATAATCAACATCCTCTGAAACATCCCAGGGGGTAATCAATATCTCACCTAAGGTTCTGTAATTTTTTTAGATTATGGTTAAATACGTAATTAAAATTATTGGGATATGGTAATCCCATACTTAAAAGGACTTCCTCTACATTTCCGGTGCTTAGATATGTAGGGGGAGGGGGGATAGTGGCTTAGGATTTCTACTATTTTTTAAGTATTTACTTTTTATTATCTCTTTAAATAGTATTATGATTGAGTATCTTTACTTTTTCTCTTATATTTTTAAATACTTATTTTTCTTTTTTTTAAGTTATATTTTTTCTCTTAAAGTTTTTAAATATTTTATTTTTCCCCTTTTATCTTAAGATTTGGATTATTTTATTTTTTTATAGGGTCTTCTTTATATTCCCATCTAAATAATTTCTAAATACTCTCCTTTTATATTAAATCTAAATCTAAATACCTTCCTCATTAAGGGGACAGAAGGAAAATGCTTATTTACAACAAATACTAAATTATAGGCGTGTAATCACGA
>JAHEQB010000058.1 GCA_019561555.1 Methanothermococcus sp. SCGC AD-155-C09 | reverse complement strand
AATCAACATTGATAAACACCATATTGGGCAATCCTAAATATAAGGTTGTAGAGGGAAGTATTCACTTTAAGGGAAAGGATATAACAGATATGCCAATATATGAAAGGGCAAAACTTGGAATAGGCATATCCTATCAAAGCCCCCCTTCCATACCTGGTGTAAAGTTAAAGGATCTTTTAAAAATAATCTCAAAGGCAGATTGGGACAATATAGAAAAAATGGCTGAAACTTTACATTTTAAAGATTTTCTTAAAAGGGATGTAAATGTAGGCTTTTCAGGGGGAGAAGTTAAAAGATCTGAATTACTTCAGTTGTTTGCTCAAAATCCTGATTTTATTATGTTTGATGAGCCTGACAGTGGTGTAGATGTGGAGAATGTAAAATTAATAGGAACCATCATAAATGACATACTCCTTGAAAAAACAAAAAAACCATCAGATAGAAAAAAATCAGGTTTAATAATCACTCACATGGGGCATATTTTGAAATTCATAAATGTGGATAGGGCTCATGTATTATATGATGGTATAATATCCTGTTCAGGGGGTCCAGATGAGATCCTCAATACAATAATTAAATATGGATATGAGAGGTGTATAGTATGCTATCAAAAGAGAAAACACTGAAAATAAAAGAAACTGCTGAGAAATATAGGAATGTTCCAGCACCCCATGGAGAGGATATAGATCTCAATGAATATAAAATAAATAAAAGTGATATAATTATAGATTCCTTGGAGGATCTTGATAGGGAATATAGATCCCAATTGGAGAATATTGGTATAAATATTAAAGAAGAAAATACCTCAGGATCCTACTTACAAATAAATAATGAGGCAGTGTATTCCCATGTACAGTCAAAAATTGAAATGATGCCAATTTCTGAGGCCCTTGAAAAGTACGATTTAGATGAGTACTATTGGAACCTTGTTGAAATAAAGGATAAATATACTGCACGGGCTGCGTTGGAATTAACTGAGGGGTTTTTTATAAGGGTACCAAAGGGGGTTAAAGAAACAATACCTCTCCAAACCTGTCTATTGATTGGTAAGGAGCACTCCTCTCAAAATGCCCACAACATAATAATAGTTGAAGAGGGAGGGGAATTAAATATAATTACAGGATGTACTACCTCGGCCCATGTAAAGTCTGGATTACACATTGGAATATCAGAGTTCTATATTAAAAAGAATGGAAAATTAACCTACACCATGGTACATGATTGGGGAGAAAATGTCCATGTAAGACCAAGAACTGGGGTATATATTGAAGAAAATGGAGTATTTATAAATAATTATGTAATAACCACCCCTGTTAAATCTGTACAAAGTTATCCAACTATATACTGTGCTGGAGAGAATTCCAAGGCCACACTTCAAACAATAGTTTATGGAAAGGGACAATCTAAAATAGATCTTGGTTCCAAGGTAGTACTCTCTGGAAAGGGTAGTAGTGCAGACATTGTTTCAAGATCCATTGCAGATGATGCTTCAGAGATAGTGGCAAGGGGGCTACTTGTAGGAGAGGAGGAAGAGATTAAAGGACATTTAGAATGTAAGGGCTTAATAATATCAGATGATTCCCGTCTCTATGCTGTTCCTGAGTTAGATGCAAGGAAGGCCAATATTGATCTTTCCCATGAGGCGGCAGTTGGTAAAATAGCCGAGGATCAGTTAATATATTTAATGTCAAGGGGATTAACAGAGGATGAAGCAG
>JAHEQB010000057.1 GCA_019561555.1 Methanothermococcus sp. SCGC AD-155-C09 | reverse complement strand
CGTGATTACACGCCTATAATTTAGTATTTGTTGTAAATAAGCATTTTCCTTCTGTCCCCTTAATGAGGAAGGTATTTAGATTTAGATTTAATATAAAAGGAGAGTATTTAGAAATTATTTAGATGGGAATATAAAGAAGACCCTAATATCCTTTTGTTTCTTTTTTACCGCAGGTTCAAAGAATGGACGAGCAGGCATCTTACTTGTTCCTTTTTCTACATATATTGCATAAGGCCTATCTGTTGCAATTATCCCTGTTAATTCCTTATTTTTAAATCTTACTGATATAGAGTCTTGAAGTTTTTTCTTATCCTGCTTTGGGCTGAATAATCCCCTGTGAGGCAGGAGTCCTTTTTTTTCCAATTGTTCTTTATAAGATTTAGATATTGGTTTCCATCCCAAATCACCCTTCTCATATCCTAACATGATATTTTCCTTTACTTCTTCCTTAACCATTAATGTTGCAGTCTTGATAGCATCTTGTAGATTTTTAAACATCTCATCCTTCTTAGCCGATATATTTTTATCTATTTTAATACTTATGTTAAAATCTCCCATAATATCACTTAATAGGCTCTATACGATATACTGGCGTACATCTACATCTTGGATGTATCGGAGGGATAACTGGAGCTTCGTTAATCTCCCACTCTTTGCCTCTATAGGATTTACATATCTCACATACTCTTTTATCTCCCCTTGATACTATTTTAACATATACTTTGTATTTATCCTTATGTTCCTCTGCATATTTTTTATAATACTCATTTTCAGACCATGTTTTAGCTCTCCTTAATTCTGTTTCTACAATCCTTTGAGCATCTGCTTTTGTAGTTTTCAATGTGTCCATTATTCTTTGTGTGATATTGGTATCTCCTACAGTGTTAATCTCTGAAACAATAATATTCCTAAGTCTATTCTTTTGGTTCTCTGTTAACTTTTTGCACAAATCAAATGTGTAGTTTTTCACAAACTTAACAGCATCACTATTGGTATCTATTTGCAGCCCAGTTCCTGTGATTACTGAATTAATTGCTTCATCTATATCACTCTTTATACTATTGTTTGTATCTTTGAAATATTCATCTAATCCTTTATTTAATTCTTCATAATTATCCACTGTTATTTTATTGTATGTATCCATAAATTCTTCAACATTCTCGTTAAATCGTATTGTTGCTTTTTCAATATTCTCCATTATTCTATTGGTAAGGTCCTCTACTATAAGATTTATATCGTCCTCTATATTTGAGTGTTGTGCTGGTTTTGTGGTTAGGGGTTTATCGAATTCAATATCCAATCCGTGTTCTTTCATTATATCAATTATTATTTCTTTTTTAACTCCACACTCTTTTAATTTCTTAATAATATCGGCCTGTTTATCCAATCTTTCCACTTTTTTATTAGTGTCCTCTTGATTAATATCTGTAAATTCTATCCTTACCCCCTCCCCGAACTTCCTATACAATATGAAGTTAATAAGTGCCGTAAAGTCAGTCTGCATTCCCCGATATGCTGCATTAAGGTTATCTGCTACAGTCCTTGATGTTGCTAACTCCGAACCTCTTGCATCTATAAGAGCCATGCTTGATAATAATGCGTAAGATATTTGTTTGTCTAATATTGAAATTGATGTTTCATAAATCTGAGGGTTAATAGCATTACCTGCTTCAATTGTTTTAAGTTCAATAAAGGGATCCGTGAATAATTCTTTTTTCTCATCCCAATTCTCAAACTCTTTAGATAACTTCATCAACTGCTTTTTGAACTCATCATAAGCTTTCTTAGCAATCTCATCGTTAGGGTCAGCAGGTGGAGTTGGGAACATAGGATTTCCATCTTTATCAAACTTTCCAACTATGCCATGGATGAACGGTGCAGAATATCTAATAATCGTAGTTGGCATTCTTCTAAGTATATCCCACTTTGCCAAAACATATTCTATGCATTTATCTATTACCGAGCCACCGTTCCTTTTGAACCATATTATATTTTCGGCCTTTCCAATCTCTGCTCCAGTAGGTATTTTGATTTTATTACGGAGATCCGATGGAACAAAGTATATGGTCTTAGATTTGGTATTTCCCTGTAGGTCTTCATAATCAGCCGTCTGAATAAAATAAACTTCTCTATCATCAAAAGGGCTTTTTTTAACTTCCATTGTTGTAGGGTCTATTCTCTGGATATATTCGACTTCACTGTTCTTATATCGTATTTGTGCGAAACATTCTCCATATATCAGATAATCAATGAATATTTTTTCCAATATGCTGTCTCCATGTAGGTTGGTGTTAATTAATCCTATCTCTTTAATCCACTCTTGCACCTTTTCTTTAAGTGTATCATTATCAGCAATTATTTCATAGTCTTGGAATAGTTTATTCTTCATTGTTGTTATTATGAGATTAACCGTAGCATCGTATCTATATATCATTTCTTTAAATGTGGGGTCATCTAATAATTGGGTATATTTGGAGAGGTCTATGGTTGTTGGTCTTTTGTAGTTTGATAAATATTGTATAATAGTATCAGCATCTTTCGTATTTTCAGTAATGGCATTATTCTCTTTTGAATGCCCCCAAACTGCTGTGAAGAACATTTAATCACCTCAAAGTGTAGGCATAGTTATTAATTACCTGGGTCTGTTTTGATTCAGATGCATAAACTGCAAGAGCTAAACTCATAACACAATCATCATGCTGCCCTTTTCCCTCACAGGATAATTGTGTTTTTCTTTTCACATATCTGAAATATTTTAATTCAGTTATAAGCTGGTCGAGATATGGGAACAATACTTCATTTTTTACAATGGATGTTTGGAGTTTTGTAATAAGTGGGAGTTTGTTTTTACTCGTAAAAGTAAATCCTATTGGATTTAGAGATTCTACCTGTTCAACTACTGCTGCACCAGGTCCTGTTGCATCCATACACACTTGCGGTTTATTGAACAGTTGATACAGTTCTTTAACTTTATCTGCAACAAAAGAATAAGGCATTAAATTAAACCGTTCGAAATAAACAAGTTTGTATGGTTTTACACTCACATCAAGTATTGTAATTACAGTATAATCATCAAATTTTGCCAAATCCACACCCATTACATATTGGTGTCCTTTTTCTCCTGATTTTAATAGATTTATTGTGCCATCTATACACTGTTGGATATATTCCCACTTAAATACAGCCTCATTATCATCTATAAACTCTGCACAATACTCCTGCTTCCATACCGGTGAATCTTCTCCAACTTCCTGCTTAATCTCTTCAATTGCACTTTTAGGTAAAAAAGGATTTGCCCAAGTTGGAAACCTAAATGAAATATGTCTGTTTTGTTTATTTTCCCCCATTAAAAATGACTCATAAAAATGGTTATGCCCATTGGGTGTTGAGATTTCAATTAACGGAGCATCATAATCCAATAAAAGTGGTTTAATAACGTATTTAACCACGTTATCTTTAATGAATGCAGCCTCATCAAGGATAACAAGATGATAACTCTCTCCCCTTATGGATGTCGGGTTATCTGCACTTCTAAAATCAATGGTGCAGCCTGTTTTAAATTCAATAGTCATATAGGGAGATTCAACCATTCTTTTAACTAATTTACTTAATATATTGCTTTTTTCAATGTATTTTTTTATTTCCCTAAATATGATTCGTGCATTGGAATAGAAGGGAGCTATTACTGCATATTTCTTATTTTTTTGAGTACTGCATAAAAATATTAGTAAAAATGCCATTAATTTTGATTTACCAAACCTACGACCTGCAGCCACTATAATTGTTTTATATTTTTTAGATTTATAGGCATCTATTATTTTTTGTTGTGCATGGTGTAATTTTTCTTTAAGGATTTTTTCTATAAAGAATTCCAAATCTGTTTTTAGTTTTGTAGTTATGTGTTGTGTTGAATACCTTTGTAATTTAGTGTTGGTTGCCATACTCTCTCCATTATGACAATAGTGCTTTTATAATCGGGTCTTCTTCTTCCTTTTGCTGCCCCATTAACAACTCAGTTTTTGTTTTTAGTGCGGCACATATTGCACTAACGGTTGCCTGGAATTGGTGAGGTCGCATAATAATGTCTTCTCTATCGAGTATTTTTTCAGCAACATCGAGTGATTTATTTAACAGTTCAATCCCCCTCATTAGTTCCTTTTCAACACTACCTTTACCATTCTCATTTTCATATATTTCCTTTATTCTTGCACTGGCTTCCTTCTCAAGATTTCTTTTATAGTATTCAAACACTGCAGACGGGCTAACTTTAACCTGGTATTCTTCCTGAATTTTGTTTGATATGGCTCTCCATGAAATCCCCTGTGCCCTCCACATGATAATATCCTCATGCATCATTTTAGTAATTTTAGTCATAATTTCACCATTCAATATGTGTTCGGTTCTATTAAATTTTGTTAATTTTTGTTCGGATAATTATAATTAATTAGCATTTTTAAATGCTAATAGCACAACACTCTTTGGTGATACTATGAACGAATATCAAAAACAATATATGGCAACATTCCTGCTGGTTGAAATTATAATGGTATTGGTTCAAGAATACAGGGCAGCGTTGATATGCATTCCAATATTCATTATAATTTTAGCATTGTTCCACGAGCAACTTTTTCAGGGTATTAGTTTGGACAATATTAAACTGTTTAAAAAAGACTCTTTCAATGCTTATAAGAGAGTTAAGACGATTATTCCGATTAATCAAAGAATATCAAAAAACAGCACGACAGAAGAAGAAAAAAGCCATCTTAAATATACTGATTTTAGAAATTATTAAATATGTTTTAGCCCTCGGTTGTAGCTATTTGGGCATTTCAGAAGGGGTAATCCCAATTATCAAACTGTTAATAGAAATATTGTTAGGTGATTAAATGGGAATTTTTAATAAAAATAGAAAAATCGAGAACCCAAAAAACATCACTGAAGAACTAAAACCTTATGTTGATTATCCCATTGAGAAGGATAGGAAAAAAGAATTATTAAAAGCACTTGATAAAAAAATAGGAGAATGTACTAATGAGAATGGACAATTGAATTTCCAAGAAGTGTTGGATGAAATCTACGATAGTTGTTTTGAACATAAAGAAATCAATGCGATTGAATATACATATTTAATTCAAGTTTTGAGTTTGTATGCCTATCATATTGTTATTACAGGGACGCCAATTGATTTAGAAAAACTTTAAATACCGTATCAAAATATACTCCTGTTTGGCATTAACCACTTTTTAGTAGTCCTTTAAATTCTATGTAGGTATTTTATATAAAAGAGTAGCAATTTAATTTAGGACTTGATAAAATAACCTCAGATAAAAGAGTAAAACAAAGCGCGGAGGCCGAGATTTGAACTCGGGATGGGCAGAGCCCAACGGGATTAGCAGTCCCGCGCCGTACCAGGCTGGGCCACCTCCGCACATTATTATTTTTCACTGTTTTTAAAAGGATATTCTAATATATAAACTTTTCTATCTGTAGAAAGGGAATTGCCAAGGTAATTATTTATACTAACTATAATTCTAAAAAATTTTTATAGTAAATAAAAAACTTTTATTTTAAAAGAAATGTTATAAATTAATTAAAAAAATATAAATTTAAGATATTTAAAAAGAAATAAAAATATAAAAAAGTAAAAATACATATTGTTTCCTTGTTTTCCTAAGTATTCTGAGGGTGGGCAAATTCTCCCCGAGGATTAATTATAAAAGTTATATTGGATTTATTGAATG
>JAHEQB010000056.1 GCA_019561555.1 Methanothermococcus sp. SCGC AD-155-C09 | reverse complement strand
AGGAATTAAAAGTCATAAGGTTATGCAGGGATATTGTCTCCCTATTGACCTTAGAGGGATAGTGTTCATCTATAACTGGTTTTATTAATTCTCTTATTCTTTTATTTCTTTTGTGTATTTTTTATTACATCCATAATTTTCTCTTTAATGTATTTTTCTACTGGGTTCATAATATTTATATAGGTTATTATTTTTGATGAAAGTAGAGTAACCTTATATATTTTAACTAACATTGTATTTATATTAATTAAATAAATTATTTAAATAAATTATTAAAATTATTATAAATAAACTTGAAAAAAATTAGTTTAAAAGATAAACAAACTTTAACATGTATTATATTTTATCATTTTAAAGGAGAAATTATGCAATCTTTTAGAATAGCAAGGATTATGGGCATCCCCATAGAACTTCATTTTACATTCCTATTACTTTTAATATTGGTTTATTACTTCTGGGGATTGGATGGTTTTTTATTATACATCATACTATTTGCATCTGTGGTTTTACATGAATTAAGTCATTCCTATGTGGCTAAAAAATATGGTGTAAATATAGAGAAAATACTTCTTCTTCCAATAGGAGGTATGGCCATGATGGATAAGATTCCCAAGGAAGGAGAGTTTAAAATAGCCATTGCAGGTCCATTATTAAGTATTTTTTTAGGGGTTTTATTGTATGGGTTGTCCCAGTTTATACATTTTCCTATTTTGAATATAGGAGGAGAGAGTTATCCATTAATTACAACTGTGGGAACATTAAATATTATGTTGGGGGTTTTTAACCTTCTTCCAGCCTTTCCAATGGATGGAGGTAGAATACTTAGGGCATTATTAACTCCAAGATTGGGATATTTAAAGGCCACGAAAATTGCCTCTACATTGGGCCAATATTTCTCATTTATTTTACTTGTTTTAGGTATTATATCTCTAAACATTATATTGATACTTATAGCCCTTTTTATATACTATGGTGCTTCCCAGGAATATCATGCACTAATTACCCAAAATATATTTGATAAAATAAAGGCTAAAGATATTATGTCCCCGAATATAATATCTGTATCTCCAGAAAATACTGTTAATGATGTGGTATATTTGATGTTTAAACATAGATATATGGGTTATCCAGTGGTGGAAGGGGATAAACTAATAGGAACCATATCCTTTAATGATATTTCAGTTGTAAGTGATGATATACTTGTAAAGGATATTATGAAGTCACCAGAGGTAGTATCCCCTAATGATACCTTAAATGATATAGTTCATAAATTATCAAATTCCGACAGGGTTTATGTGGTAGAGGGCGGTAAATTAAAGGGAATAATATCTAAAACAGATGTACTTAGGGTATTAAAGATACTTGGATTAAAAAATAATCAGATGGTTGAAGAGTATATTAATAATTAATAAAATAAAAATAAATACAAAAATAAAGAGAATAATTTATATAATCCATATAAAACCTTACTATCGCCCATAAGAGGATAAAATAATAATCTTTAAAAAAAATTATTAAAAATAAAAATATTAAAAAATAAAGAATTATAAAATTATATTAAAAAATAAAAAATAATAAAATAAAATAGATAATCTAAGATTTTAAAATACTTAAAAAGGGAGATATATATTAAAAAAATAAACATCCCATGCTACTCTCCCAATGTTTAGAGCATACTATAAGGGCCGCCGGGAAAGTCCTTTACAAGTATATTATATAATTTATACTCAATAAGATAAATGGATTTAAAGTATTTTTCCTTATTACATTATCTTTTTTATTCTTATTACATAGAGATTGTAGTTTAAGAGATTATGTATTCAACTATAATATTTGTTTTATATTAATAATTTTTAATGACTATTATATTTTTTATTATGCCCATGAATTAAATTTTTTATTTTAATATATAATTAGACACAAATATTTTAAATTTATTTTCTATATATGGGGCATCCATACTTAAAGGATCTCTCCTGCACTTCCAGTGCTTAGGAGTATAGAAGGAAGGAAGATAGCAAGTATGGAATTTCTATTTTTTAAGTATTTACTTTTCTTTATATCTTTAAATATTTTTTTATTTTTTTCCCTTATATCTTAAGATTTAGATTAATTTTATTATTTTTAATTATTTTATTTTTTATATTAAATTGGGTTTAAGAACTTATGTTCTTGACTATGCCATCTTTTTAAATCACAATTATGATATATTATTCATTTGTTATATATCCCTTAATAGCACTCTTTGCTGCAATTGCTGGGGAGGCTAAATATATTTCAGCCTTGTTATTGCCCATTCTACCTTTAAAATTTCTATTTGTTGTGGCTATACAAACCTCGCCATCACCTAAAACTCCCTGATGGGCCCCTAAGCAAGGACCACAACCAGGGGTACATATAAGGGCCCCTGCCTCAACAAAGATATCAATTAATCCCTCCCTTAGGGCCTCCCTAAATACCTCCTTGGAGGCAGGTATTACAATCAATCTTACATTTCTATGTATTTTTTTTCCCTTTAAATACTTGGCTGTTATTCTTAGATCATTTAATCTCCCATTGGTACAGGAACCTATAAAAACCTGATCAATGGGAGTACCTATTACCTGGGATATTGGTTTCACATTATCTGGATGATGAGGGCAGGCTATCTGCTCCTCCATATCTGTTATATCCAAGGTTATTCTTTTATAGTAGATTTCCTCCCCCTCATCTATGTATATTCTATTTCTTTTTAAATTCAATAGTTCCTCTTCACTAATTTTATTTTTTAAGTAGTTATAAGTTTTTTCATCGGCTTCAATAAGTCCCACTTTGCCCCCCATCTCAATGGCCATGTTGCACAATACCATTCTATCCTCCATATCCAACCTTTTAATAGCCTCTCCCCCATATTCAAGTGCCATATAGTTGGCTCCCCTTCTTCCTACCTCCTTACATATTCTTAATATTATATCCTTACTACTTATGCTACTATTGGTACCCTCAACATTTATGCGAATGGTCTTTGGAACCTTTATCCAGGTTTGGCCTGTGGCAAATATATACCCCATATCTGTGGCCCCAAATCCTGTGGCAAATGCTCCAAAGGCACCATAGGTACAGGTATGGCTATCCCCCCCTGCAATTATCATGTTTGGTTTTATATGCCCCTTTTCTGGTAATACTTGGTGGCATACTCCCTCTCCTTCACCATAGAAGTACTTTATATTTTGTTCATTTACAAACTCCCTTGCAATTTTTTGCATATTTGCAGCCTTTGAGGTATTTGCAGGGATGTTGTGATCAAAGACAATTACTATTTTTTCATTATCCCATACTTTATCTGTTATTTCCCTAAAGGCCTTTGATGCCAATGGGGTGGTTCCATCATGAGTCATTGCTAAATCAATATCAATCTCTATGGTATCCCCTTCATAAACCATCTTACCTAATTTTTTTGATAGTATATTCTCTGCCAAGGTCATTTTATCTCTCCTATTTATTATTATATTTCTTAGGAATGTATGGAGTTATATAAAATCCTAAAAATTTAAAATATATGATGATTATAAACATAGTTATTTATAAATAAAAATCTCGATTCAAAAGATAATAAAATAATTAAAAATAATAAAATAATAAAAATCTATAAAAAAATTTTTTTATGTTATAAAAAAATAAAAAAAGTAATTATAATCCATAAAAAGTAATATTATCGTCCTTAGATATCCTAAGTACTTAAGAGTAAGTAGGGCTTTTTTAAAAACACATACATGGTTATAAAATTTATATCATTTATAGTTAAGAATATAATTTTTTAAACTTGCTATAAATACAGTAAATCTAATCCTTGAAAAATCATAATATAATAATCCCAATACTTGAAGAATCTTCCAATGTTTGGAGTGTAGGGAGAAGGGGATAGTGGTAAGGAATTTCTACTTTTTAAATATTTATTTTTTGTCTCTTTAAGTATTTACTTTCTTTTATATTTCTAAATATTTTTATTTTTTCCTTTATATCTTAAGATTTAGATTAATTTTATTATTTTTTAGATTATTTTAATTTCAATTTTTTAATTTTATTTTTTTATTTATTTTATTGTTTATATTTAGATGCAGGTTTAAGACATTATGTTCTTGATTATAAAGTATAATTTTTATTAAATTTCTATCTTTGATATATTTTATTTTAATTTTTAAAATTCTTTCTTGTTTTTATAATTTTAATCTATATATTTTTTTGTTTTACTTTAATAACTTCTTAAACTTACTTTAAAAGATTTTATATTCTTAATTAATTTTTTATATATTTTTTATATATTTTAAAATTTTTATTTTTTTTTTAAATTATTTTTTATTATTTTTATTTTTTTAAGACTTTTTATTATAAATATATTTTTTGAGATTATAATTAATTTAAGTTAAACACAAGATACAATATTTTCCCTATCTAATTTATTTGGGTTAATCTCCACAACTATTTCTCCATTTTTGAATATTCTCACTATACCTCCACTTTCAGAAACTGTAATGGCAATGGCATCTGTATATTTTGAAATTGCTGCAGCAGCATAATGTCGAGCCCCAAGCCCTAAGGGTAACTTTAGATTACCTCCTGAGGTATCTAAATATCTTCCAGCAGATATAACTTCTCCCTTATCACCAATTATAAAGGCTCCATCAACTGATGAAAGTTCCTTTATAGTTCCTCTAACTTTTTTATCAAAAATCACTGCATTATGACCTTCAAATGGATTTAATATAAGTTGATCTGACATTTTAAGTACCTTTTCACTATCTCCTACAACAAAGATGGTTCCCACTGGTTTTCCCTCTCTTCCCTCCATGGATATTTCCAGGGCTATATCCAATACCTCATTAATAACCAATCTCTTTATTCTATCCATGGAATTTATAAAATTATAAAATTTTAATAAAAAACTACTGTTGGATATCTCAATTAATGAAATTGTATCTGTACCCCCTAAAACCCTGGGAGTTCCCAATATTGCCACTATAATATCCCCTTTTTTTATGAGATTATGTTCAAATAGTCTTATAATGGCCTGTTTTATCATTGTAGATTTGTATTTATTTCTATATTTCATTAATATAGGGATAATTTTTTTTTCGTTTTTAAGGTTATTATAGGTTTTTTCATTGGGGGTAGTTACAACTATTTTTAATTTGGGATTTTTATTATCATTATCTCCTGTGCATGGATGATCATTATTTTTGATATTATATTCTAAGTGCTTTTTAAGTGCCTCATAGGTTTTTCCAGATTCAGTAAATATCATAAAGATGGTGGCATTCACCTCCCTTGCTAAATTATATCCATGCTTTATTATTGAATCAGTCCAATCCATAAATTCACCAATATCCCTATAAGGGTGTATTATAATAAAAAATTTTATGTCATTGCTAACATAATAAAAAATAATTTAAATTATAGTCAATAACACAATAATTTAAACCTATTGTGGGTATAGTATCTATACTTAAAGGGTTTCCTCTGACATCCAGTGCTTAGGAGTGTAGGGGGGAGGAGGGTATGTTAAATGGGATTTCTACTTTTTAAGTATTTACTTAGTACTTACTTTTTTTATCTCATTAAATATTTATTTTTCCTTTATATCTTAGATTTAGATTATTTTATTATTTTATTTTTTAATTTTTTTAAATTATTCATTTTTTTATACTTTAGATTTAGTTTAAAAAATTATATTCTTAACTATAAATGATATAGATTTTATTTTGATCTTAAAACCATTTATTAAATCTAATTTTAAAAAAATATTATAATAAAAAATAATTAAAAAAATTATAAAAATTAAAAAACAACTAATTAGAATTTATAAAAATAATAAATTAAAATATATTCTTTATTTTCGTATATATTGATTATAATTTAAGGTTATTTGTTTAACCATAGTCTTTTAAAGTTAATTTTTTCCCAATTCACTATATTCAAAGAAAGAGTAGAGTCCTGCATTTTAATATATACTGTAATGTAATGCTTCTTTGTAATGGCCTTTTCTACAAATATACTTAAAAAAAATTTATATTAATAATTCTATATTTTTTATTATTTAATTTTTTATTTTTTTATCGAAATTAATATTTAATTAAACTACCTCATTTAATACATTGGGTATTTCCGAGATTTTTCTTACAACATAGGCTCCTGCTTCCCTTAGAGCATTTATTTTACTCTCTGCAGTACCAACACCCCGTTCAATAATTGCACCAGCATGGCCCATTCTCTTTCCCTCTGGGGCTGTAATGCCAGCAATATATGCCACCACAGGTTTATCCATATTTTTGATATACTGGGCGGCCCTTTCCTCACTACTTCCACCTATTTCTCCTATCATTACAATGGCATCAGTGTCCCTATCTCTTTCAAATAGTTTAAGTACATCAATATAGTTTATACCTATTATGGGATCCCCCCCTATGCCAATACAGGATGATTGGCCATATCCCTTTATAACAAGTTCATTGGCAATTTCATAGGTTAAAGTGCCACTTCGAGATACCATTCCAATACTTCCTTCCTTTAAAACATTCTTTGGAATTATACCTAATTTACCAACACCAGGGGAGGCAATTCCTGGGGTATTGGGCCCAATTATTTTAACTCCTTTACTATTTCCATAATTAATTATATCCATGGTGTCATGTATTGGTATGCGCTCAGTAATAATTATAAGCATCTCAATTCCTGCATCCATGGCCTCATAGGCAGCATCCTTTGCAAAGGGGGCTGGAACAAAGAGCAATGATGCATTTGCATCGTGGTATTCTACAGTTTCTTTAACTGTATCATAAACAGGCACTCCATGAATGTTCATTCCTCCCTTTCCAGGGGTTACTCCTGCTACAATGTTTGTTCCATAATCCAACATATTTTTTGTATGAAAACTTCCCTGTTTTCCTGTTATTCCTTGAACTATGGCCTTTGTGTTCTTATCTAAAAGTATCATAATCTCACCTTTTTTAAGGGCCTAAATAAAAAATAAAAGATAAAATATAGACCCAATGTTTTAAAAAATTATATAAACAAATATATACTTTAAACTTTAATTTAATATAAAAAATAGAAAAGGATAAAACAATAATAAGGGAAATACTTTAAGTCCATCTACCTTAACTTAATATAACTTTCATAATATATTCTGTAAAGGATTACCTCTTTCCCAATACTCAGGAGCCTCTAAGGTAATAATGATAGAATTTTTATTTTTATTTTTTATTAATTCTCAGATATTTTAAAATCTTTAGATTATTATTTTATTTTTCCCTTTTAATTATAATTTTTTATTTTAGTTATTTTTTTATTTTTAATAATTTTTAATAATAATTTATATATTTTTTTAAAATCTATATTTTGGGGAATTACTTAATACTATGTATTTTATGAATATTTATATCTTACCATAAAATATATATACTATTAATTGATAGGTTTTATGAATCTAGTTCTTTGAACTGGGAATCATCGAAAATTAAAAAATATATACAAACAATAGAAAATGTGGTGAATACCATGGCAAGAATGCATGCAAGAAAGAGAGGTTCCTCCGGTTCAAAGAAACCTTTAAGGACTGAAGTTCCTGAATGGGTTACTTTGACTCCCGAGGAAATAGAAAATAAAATTGTTGAAATGGCTAAAGAGGGAAAGCAATCTGCATTGATAGGCACAATATTAAGGGATACTTACGGCATTCCCGATGTAAAATTGATTACTGGAAAGAGCATTAGTAAAATAATGAAGGAAAACAATATCTATCCAGAAATTCCAGAAGATTTATTAAATTTAATAAAAAGGGCTGTTAATTTAAGAAATCACTTAGAAAACAACCCAAAGGATCTCCATTCTAAAAGGGGATTGCTGTTAATTGAATCCAAAATTAAAAGATTGGTAAAGTACTACAGAAACAAGAAAGTATTACCTGCAAAATGGAGATATACTCCAAAAACTGCAAGGTTGCTTGTGGAATAAATTTAAAAATAAATTGTTATATTATGTATTAATTATATATATTAATAAAAAAATTTTTTTAATAATTTTTAAAAATGTTTAAATTAATCATCTTCATCCTTTTTTTCCTTCATTTTTACAAGTAATATTGGACATTGGGCTCTTTTACTAACTTTTTCTGCTACACTACCTAAAAGTAGTCTGTCTATTCCACTCTTTCCTGAGGTACCCATAACTATTAAGTTTATATTCTTTTTATTGGCATATTCTACTATTTCCTTAGCAGGATTTCCTTCAAGAATCTCTGAAACTATATCTATATCAAATTCCTTTGCTATACTCTCTATTTTATTAAATGCCTCTTTACCCTCTTCCTCCAAAATCTCCTTCATACTTTCCCAAAAGCCTTCAGTAGGTAGCCCAATAAAGGGTATAATGTCCACCACATATATAACATATACCTTAGAATTCATTAGTTTTGCTATTTCAAGGCCCTGTTTTGCAGCCTCTATTGATACCTTTGAATTATCTGTTGGTATTAATATTTTTTTATATGGCATTTTTATCCCCTCAATTTTATTTATATTATATGGATATAATTTAAGTATTTTATTTATTTTGTTTTTATGTTATTTAATTTTTATTTAATTTACCACAAATATTTTAAAGATATAATCTATAATATAAATAATATTAATAAAAGGATAAAATATTAATAGAGAAAAATACTTAAAATACCTATCTTAGGTTAAATATAACTTTTATAGTATTAGTCCTGTCAAGGATCCAACCTGTTTTTCCAGTGCTTAGGAGTATAATAAATATAACAACAGGATTTTTACTTTTTATGTATTTACTTCTTTTTAGGTTTTTAAAATCTTATATTATTTATTTCATTTTGTTATTCTTTATTATTTTTTATATTTTTTATTTTTATAATTATAGTTAAGAACATAATTTCTTAAACTATAATCTAAATATGAAAAATAAAAATAATAAAAAAATAATTAAAAAAAATTATAAATTAAAAATAAATAAAATTAAAATAACCTAAATCTTAAGATATAGGAAAAATTAAAATTTAAAGAAATAAAAGAAAGTAGATACTTAAAAAGTAGAAATCCCATTTAACATATCCTCCTTCCCCATACACCCCTAAGCACTGGATGTCAGAGGAAACCCTTAAGTATAGATACTATACCCACAATAGGTTTAAATTATTGTGTGATTGACTATATTTTTTTATGGATTCCTTTGAAATATTAATATAATTTTATTATGTAAATTTTTAATAAATTTATAGTGTTTTGAATATTTATTTTTCTTTATCTCTTTAAATATTTATTTTTTCTTTTATATCTTAGGATTTAGATTAATTTTTTATTTTTTTTAATTATATTATATTATTTTTTTATTTTTTTAATTATTTTTTTTATTTTTTAATTTTTTATATTGAAATATGGTTTAAGGAGTCATGTTCTTAACTATATTTTTTTATATTGTAAATATGGTTTAGGAAATTATGTTCTTGACTATAATAAAATTTTTTAATAATGCCTCAATATTTTTTTAAGTTTTTCAAGATGTTCCTTTGTTCCAAATGCATATACCACATCATGGGCCTCTAAAACAACTTCAGGACAGGGATTAACAATGGCCTCTCCATTTTTTATTATTGCCAATATTGTGGCCCCACTTCGTTGCCGTATTTTTGACTCATTTATGGTTTTTCCAACAACGTCAGACTCAGGAAAAATAGTAAATCTCCCAATCTCCATATCATGGGTTTCATCCATCAATGTAGATACAAAATCCAATATTTCAGGCCTCAATGCCATTTCGGCTATTCTCAATCCTCCAATACTATAGGGAGATACTACCCTATCAGCACCTGTTTTTATAAGTTTATCTGTTGTAGTTTCAGCCTCGGCCTTGGCAATAATGTATATATTTGGATTTAATTCCTTTGCAGAGATGGTAATAAATAAATTTTCAGCATCGGAATTAACTGTTGCAATTAATCCTTTGGCCCTTTTTATTTCTGCCTTAATTAAAACCTCGTCCAATGTAGCATCCCCAACAACATAAATTAAATTTTTGTAATTTTCTAACTCATTGGTTAGATTTTTTTCATTTATATCAATTACCACGTATGGCACTCCTGCACTGTCAAATTTTTTTGATACAATTTTTCCAATTTTTCCAAATCCACATACTATATAATGATCACGAATACTCTTTAATTTACTTTCCATTTTTTTCAACCTTACAATCTTTTTTAATTGGCCCTCTATAATAAACCCCGAAATAGAGGCAAAGGTATAGGCCATAGCCCCAACACCACATATTATATACAACAATGTAAGAACCCTGCCCCAAAAGGTAGTGGGGGTTATATCTCCATATCCTACAGTGGATAGTGTAATTATTGTAACATAAAGGGCCGTAAAAAAACTCCATCCTTCAAAATACATGAGGCCTAAGGTTGCAAATAAAATAACAGTTGCCAGTACTAAGACTCCCAATTTTATCCTATTTAGTGCCTCCATTTGTCTCTCCTTAATTGAAATTATAGGGGATAAAAGAATTTTTAAATAAAAAAAATAAAATATATAATAACCCTAGTTCCATCACTCCTTAAGAATAGAAATTAAAAGATTATCAAACTAAGAATAATCTTAACAAATAGACCTCTTCTACTTACGGCCTGTATATATATCAATCTGAAATTATCTACATCTGAGAAAAATGTTAATTTTCTTTTTCAATTTAGAGAGGAACCTGTAGTACTCCTGTTCCTTATATCCCTCAATAATGTTCTCTCTTTTAATTGTAATGAATGTAACATCCTATTTCTTCATTTTTTTAGAGAACTTCCTGCTCAATGTATCCTTTATACCTATGGTAGTTTCTTCTTTTAACCTTTTAGTAAAATCCTTTTTTCCTTGAGAATAGTTAATATGTTTTTTTCCAGTACTTATGTAAAGTAGGTTAATATACCTTCTATCTGTTACACAGGTTATCTTGTAGCCGTGGTATCAACTTATTATATCTAATCTTAGGAAACAGTTTCTCTTCAATAAAGTGAGTATAAGAATGCTTTATAACTCCATTAAAGTGCAGATGCAGGAATTAAAAGTCATAAGGTCATGCAGGGATATTGTTTTCCTATTGGCCTTAGAGGGATAGTGTTCATCTATAACTGGTTTTATTAATTCTCTTATTCTTTTATTTCTTTTGTGTATTTTTCTACTGGGTTCATAATATTTATATAAGTTAGTGGTTAGTATATATTATTTTTGGTAGGAACTATGGTAAATATAAATTATAATTAATCCTTAAATGAAATACCACAAATTTTACAGAAGTTCTTTAAAATTTCAGAACCATATTCTGTATGGGCAACCTCAGGATGGAATTGTACTCCATATATTGGTTTTTCCAAATGTTTCATGGCCTCTACATCACATATATCTGAATATGCAAGGATCTCAAAAGATTTTGGAGGTACTTTAACTTCATCCTTATGGGAGGCCCAGGCAATAAATGGACTTGGAATATTTTCAAATAATTTATCCTTCTTTTTTATGTATATCTTAGTATGGGCATACTCCTCCATCTCTGCCCTTTCAATAACTCCATTGTATGCTTTGGCTATTAATTGATGTCCTAAGCATATACCTAATATTGGAACCTTTGAATTTAAAATAATATCCTTACAACTGGATGCCTTTTCAATATCTGGACCTCCACTTAGTATTATTCCTTTTATTTCACTGTTTTTTTCAATATCTGATAGTGGGATAGTATTTGGAACCATCTTTGAAGTTATCCCTAAGTATCTTAAACTCCTATGTATTCTATGGACATATTGACCTCCATTATCTATTATTAAAATCACTAAATCACCATTTAATTTTTTTATTATTTATTCTGTAAGTGATTATATTCCTTTTCCAGTTTCAGAGTGTTAAGAGGGTAATGCAGGATTTCTACTTTTTTAGTATTTGTTTTCCTTATATCGTTAGGTATTATGAGATTTCTATTTTTTTAAGTATTTACTTTAAGTATTACTTTTCTTTATTTTTTTAAATATTTTATTTTCCTTTTATTTTAAGTATTGGATTATTTTTTATTTTTTTAAATTATAGTCAAACACGAGTGTGTCTAACATACCATCTCATATATAAATCCTTGTTAAAATTCTCAGTGCATATATAAGGTTCCATTAAAAAACAAGGGATTCTATCTCCAAATCAGTTCATTATACCTCCGAAGAACCCCTCACAAATTCCTCTTTTTTTATA
>JAHEQB010000055.1 GCA_019561555.1 Methanothermococcus sp. SCGC AD-155-C09 | reverse complement strand
CATAGTTATTGTTCCGTTTCCATCCCACAATGGTCTGATTTTAACAAATAAAAATATTATTAATTATAATTATATAATAGATATATTTTATCCATAAAAAAATTGTGTGATTGTAACTTGGGAGAATTTTTTTTATTATTCTTGTTTTTCCTTGATCTATACTATTAGCTTACACTACTCTCTTTGTTTAATATATTGTTGTTAGTAATGTTGTTATTGCTTGAATCATCCAACCAGATACCATATTCACTATTGTTTAATATATTGTTGTTAGTAATGTTGTTATTGCTTGAACCCTCCAATTCGATACCATACCAGTTGTTGTTTGACACATTGTTGTTAGTAATGTTGTTATTGCTTGAATCATCCAACCAGATACCATATTCACTATTGTTTAATATATTGTTGTTAGTAATGTTGTTATTGCTTGAACTCCACAAGTAAATACCATCTTTGTCGTTATGTGATATTTCATTATTCCTTACAGTAATATTGAATGAATTAGCAATAGCAATTCCAACATCTGTGTAATTTATAGTTTGGTTTTCAATTGTCATATCTCTACAATTTACAAGAATCACCTGACCGGCATCCTCTATGGTAGTATTATCTCCTATTCCATACTTGATATAGTAGAGAGTTTTGCCATTAACTCTATTGTTCTCTATTGTATGATTCCAGTACTCTAGTGAATCTCCCACTATAACAACACCATCATTGACAAATGTGTTGTTTTTAATACTACTGTTTTCTGAATACCTCAACCAGATACCATATCCCCAGTTGTCTGATATATTGTTGTCATTAATGTTATTATTGTATGAACTCCACAATTCGATACCATTCCAATTCTCTGTTATGTTATTACCAGTAATAGTGTTATTATTGCATAAACAATTCTGCCAGTTTGAACTCCACAATCCGATACCATATCCACTATTGTTTAATATAAAGTTGTCATTAATGTTGTTATTGCTTGAATCCTCCAATCCGATACCATATTCACTATTGTTTAATATAAAGTTGTCATTAATGTTGTTATTACTTGAACTCCACAATCCGATACCATATTCACTATTGTTTAATATATTATTGCCAGTAATGTTAATGTCGTTTGAACTCCACAAGTAAATACCATCTTTGTCGTTATATGATATTTCATTATTCCTTACATTAATATTGGATGAATAAGCAATAGCAATTCCAACATCTGTGTAATTTATAGTTTGGGTTTTAATTATCATATCCCTACAATTTACAAGAATTATCTGTCCTGCATTTTCTATGGTGGTATTATTTCCTCTTTCATTCTTGATATAGTAGAGAGTTTTGTCATTGACAGTATTGTTCTCTATTGTATGAATCCAGTACTCTAGTGAATCTCCCACTATAACAACACCATCATTAACAAATGTGTTGTTTTTAATACTACTGTTTTCTGAATCCTCCAACTTGATACCGTATTCTCCATTGTTTGATATGTAGTTATGGGTAATTTCATTGTCGTTTAAATTATTCAAGTAGATACCACCTTTATCATTACCTATTATGCAATTACTATTAATAATGTTATTTTTACTTGAATCCTCTAACTGGATATCCTCATACTCCTCATTGTCTAATGTATCGTTGTTAGTAGTGTCACTGTTAAGTGGATTTCCTACCCCGCTAACACCCCCCCCGATGTTTGATAAGGGGCTGTTAGCCATGTTATTATTATTATATGAATCCCCTAACTCGATACCATAATATACGCTGTTTAATATCCAGATACCATACTCGTCGTTGTGTGATATATTATTGCCAGTAATGTTAATGTCGTTTGAATTCCACAAGTAAATACCATCTTTGTCATTATCTAATATTTTATTATTCCTTATAGTAATATTGGATGAATAAGCAATAGCAATTCCAACATCTGTATTGCTTATAGTTTGGTTTTTAATTATCATATCGTTACAATTTACGAGAATCACCTGACCGGCATCTTCTGGAATATTATCTCCTATTCCATACTTGATGTAGTAGAGGTGTTTGCCATTGACAGTATTGTTTTTTATTGTATGAATCCAGTACTTTGGTAAATATCCCTCTATAACAACACCATCATTGACAAATGTGTTATTTATAATACTACTGTTTTCTGAATACCTCAACCAGATACCATATCCCCAGTTGTCTGATATATTGTTGTCATTAATGTTATTATTGTATGAACTCCACAATTCGATACCATTCCAATTCTCTGTTATGTTATTACCAGTAATAGTGTTATTATTGCTTGAATTATCCAGCCATCCTGAATTATCCAACCAGCTTGGATCCTCCAACTTGATACCATACTCGTTGTTTGATATATTGTTGTCATTAATGTTGTTATTGCTTGAATCCTCCAACTTGATACCATACTCGTTGTTTGATATATTGTTGTCATTAATGTTGTTATTGCTTGAACTCCACAATCCAATACCATACTCGTCGTTGTTTAATATATTGTTGTAATTAATACTATTATTGCTTGAACTCCACAATCCAATACCATACTCGTTGTTTGATATATTGTTGTTACTAATGTTGTTATTGCCTGAACTCCACAATCCAATACCATACTCGTCGTTGTCTGATATATAGTTGTTACTAATGTTGTTATTGCTTGAATCCTCTAATTTGATACCATACTCGTCGTTGTCTGATATATAGTTGTTACTAATGTTGTTATTGCTTGAATCCTCTAATTTGATACCATACTCGTCGTTGTCTGATATATAGTTGTTACTAATGTTGTTATTGCTTGAATCCTCTAATTTGATACCATTCCAATTTATTGTTATCTTATTATTTATAATTGTATTGTTATTCGAGTTCACTCTAATTCCAGCATTATATAGGCCTGACTTCCTAATAGTAAATCCTTCAATAGTAACATTATCAGCATTAATTACTATTACATCTTCCCATCCACCGCTATCAATAGTACAATTTTCCGGCCCATACTTAGATCTTAAGGTTATATTCCCCTTATTTATAACTAAATTCTCATAATATGTACCATTATAAACTATTATTACATCTCCAGAACTAGCATTATCTATTGCCGCCTGAATTGTTGGATAGTTGGTGCTTGGGACAGGTAGTGTAGCCCCATACACTGAAGCAGTGCCTACAAATAGAGTTAGTAGAAATAATACAAAATATGCCTTTTTCATAGTATCACTTCCTACTATTTTATGGGTATTTATAGTCTTGTATAATTATATTTTTTTAATCTATATACATTTAATTATATGTGTAATAATTATATATATGCATTTCGATTATGTAATATAACATATTATTTCATAAATAATGAATCAATTGATATAGTACCTATAAATCCTCTATATTGTATAATACCTATAAATTACAGTACTAAACAAACCTATCTATACTAAACTTATAATAAAATAAAATTATAAAAAAATATCATAAATAAAAAAATTAAAAATTATAATATAAAAAATAAAAAAAATAATTAAGATAAAGATATAATTTATTGATTTATATTTAAGTTAAATATAGTAAAACATATAACATTTTAAACTTATTATAATATAATAATCTATACTTAAAGGATTTCCCCTGCACTTCCAGTGCTTAGGGGGCGTAGGAAAGTGGAAAATAGCAATAATATGGAATTCCTATTTTTTTAAGTATTTACTTTCCCTTTATTTTTAAGTATTTTACTTTTTCCCCTTTTATCTTAGGATTTGGATTAATTTTATTATTTTTTTTAGATTACTTTAATTTTATTTTTTTAATTTTTAATTTATTTTTTATTTATTTTATTTTGTTTTTTTATATTGTAGATTGTAGGTTTAAGAAATTATGTTCTTGACTATAAACATAAAAATCAGAAATCCCATCATATCCCCCTTAAATACTCCTACGCACTAAGGGAATGAATATAATTCTTTACAGGATAAACTATTAACTTCATCAGGCTAAGTTACTTAAAGTATTTCTTTTTATATATCTTTTTTATTATTATTTTATATTTTATTTTTTATATTATGGACTATAAGTTAAAGTATGTGCTTACTACAATTCTTTTATTTTACATAAAAATTTATTAATTATAATTATTTTTTAACCCTTCCAAAAAGAAATTAGTTAGACATTAAAGAAGTTATAATCCTATGGAGTTTGTAATTACACTGTGGTTATCCTTTATAACCATATTTATTGATTAATTGCCCTATTGATGCCAAAGTATGCCCAATTACTTGGAACATTAAATTTTAGATTTTTCTAAAAAATAAAAAAATATAATAAATAATTAAAGTTTAATAAATAATAAATTTAATTTTATACAAAATTTTAAATTTAAATTATCTTATTTAAAATAAACATTACCTATGAAACAGAGGGATAGTATGGATCTTAGAAAAATAACAAATAAATTAATTGTAAAATGCAAAGATTATGAAATGCCCTTTTCCAAAGGACTTCTTGCCAGGTCCTTAACTACAGCAGGAATGAAGCCAAGTGAGTCCTATCAGTTGGCAACGGATATTGAAAAAATATTGGAAGAACAGGGCATAGATACAATTACAAAGGATGAAATAAAAAAAATAGTATATGACTACCTAATATCTAAAAATTATACCCATATTGCAGAAAAATATTTACTATGGAGAAGGGTATTAAATAGGCATCCCATTATTATACTAATAGGGGGAGCCAGTGGGGTGGGCACCTCCACAATAGCCTTTGAATTGGCCTCAAGATTAGGAATACCAAGTGTTATTGGCACAGATTCCATTAGAGAAGTTATGAGAAGAAGTATATCTAAGGATTTGGTTCCAATGCTTTATGAATCCTCCTATACTGCCTGGAAGGCTTTAAGAATACCTACAGCAGAGGATAACAATCAAGACATACATTTATTGGGATTTGAAAGACACGTGGAACCAGTTTTAGTTGGGATTGAGAGTTTAATAGATAGGAATTTAACAGAGGGATTAAGTGTTATTATAGAGGGAACCCATATAATCCCAGGATTCATGAAGGAAAAATATACTAAGATGCCAAATATTATTAAATTGGTATTAACCTTAAGTTCTGAAAAAATGCATAAAAATAGATTTTCAGCAAGGGCAAGGGTTAGTAAGCGTCCTATGGAAAGATATTTAAAAAATTTTGAGATAATAAGGAAAATAAATAATTATATTGTTAAAAGAGCCTATGAACATAATGTTCCTGTTATTGAAAATATTTCAATAAGCCAAAGTGTAGAGAAATGTTTGGAGATAATAACTGAGAGATTTGTTTATTTATCTAAAAATGAAAATGATAGAGAGAATAATAAAAAATTAATAGAATAAAATTTAAAAATTTATTATTTCAAAAAATATAAAAAATAAAGTATAAAATACAATCAAGGTATAATATAATTTATAACTCACAACATAAATAATTTTTTTTAAGGTATTATTTTTCTAAATATTTTAAAACATTTAAATATATAAAACAAATAAAAATATTAATTAAAAATAATAAATTTTATAATTAAAGGTTTATAGTTCATAAATAAAACTTTAATGTAGAAAATCTTAAGATTTTAAAATACCTAAAGGAATCAATGTATAAAAATAGAAGTCATATCATTATCCCCTTAGATGCTCTTAAGCGCTAAGATATCCCATCAGTTAAGATAAATTAGTATGAATTACAATAAATCATTTTTATTAATTTTTATTTCCTTTATTTTTATTATATAAAAATTAAGTTAAGGTCGTGTGTTTAACCTAAATTTAATAGATAAAAAAATATTTATTTTAATAATTTTATATTTTTTAATTTTGAAATAATTTTATTTTATAATTATTATTTTTTTATTGTAATATCTTTAATAACAGGAAATAAGTTAATACTATGTATTCGATTACAAAATTTAAATAAAATTAATCCACATGTGATATAATGATAGGATTTTTACTTGGAAAGGATCATGAAACACTTCCATTATCTGAATTAAATGCTCTTTTGGAAATATATTCATTAAATGGAGATTTGACACTACTAAATAATTATGGGGTAATATCCTATGGAGGATCCATTGAAAAATCGAAATTAATGGATATTATAATTAACATTATAAGTAGAAGTGCCTATATAAATGAGGGCCATATGATAATTTTCCAGATAGAATATTCAGAATCACTAAATAAAGGCCTTGAGTTATTAACCTCTAAATTATTACAATTTGAATCTAAGGAATTACTTAATTTGTTAAATATGGATCCATTAAGGGATACCTTTGCCATTAGAGTTATTAAAATGAATAAGTATTCAGATGAAAATGAAAATATAAGTTCAATGGCTATTGAAAGGAGTATTGGGGAGATAATAAGAAAAAAAACCAATGGAAAGGTAAATCTTAAAAATCCATCTAAAGCCATAAAAATGGTAATATTTAAAGATAGAATATATATGGCATTGTTATTAGAAAAAAGAGATAGGGAATACTTTAACAAAAATAGACCTCATTTAAGGGCATACTTTCATCCAGGATGCATACTTCCAAAACTTGCCAGAGGTATGGTTAATTTAGCCAGATTAAGGGAAAATCAGATACTTCTTGATCCATTCTGTGGAACTGGAGGGTTTTTAATAGAGGGAGGACTTATAGGATGTAAATTAATAGGTTGTGATATTGATGAAAATATGATCAATGGAACACTTTTAAATTTAAAATCCTATAACTTAGAAAATAAAATAATAGATTTAAAAAAAATAAATGCCCAGGATGTTATACCCTATTTAGAATCCTTAGGTATTAATAAGGTAGATGCCATTGTTACAGATCCTCCCTATGGCATCTCAACATCTGCAAAGGGCAACGTGGAAGATATACTTAGTAATCTTGGAAGTATATTAAAGGATAATGGCTATATGGTCTTTGCCTCCTCTAAAAAAATATATTTGGAAAATTTAAAATTAAAGGAAATTCATGAGTTATACATACATAAAAGTTTAACAAGGTACGTCCATATCTACAAAAAGGAATAAATCAATAAATATATAATCAATCTACTTCATCAAATCTTTGGGTTCTCTTAATTGTTAATGCGAAAAAGGCAGGTAATACGGCTCCCCCAAGTACTGCCTCTGTAAGGGCCACATCTGGAGCCAGTAAAGAGGCAAATATATAGGCCAAACCTAAACCTCCCAATCCAGTTAAAACTACACATTTAATTAAGTCCTTCTGTATCAATGCTCCAATATATGAGGCCACAATTAAAATCAATACTATCATATCAACTATGTTGAGATACATAAAAAAACCCCTAATTATTGTTGTTCTCATTTTCTCTAATTTCATCATAATAGTTGGCATTGGCTATGGCATGTGCTGCAAAGGGACATAGTACAAGATATATTACTGCCAATAAAGGTTGATTTAAAACCAAAAGTATAATTATACAGGATATATCAATAACCCCTGCAATATGAAGGCGGGCATAAACCATGTTTTTCCTATCCTCTTGGATCCACAATCTAAATGATGCCAATAATATACCTATTGAGATCACAATTAAGATAATATCTTTAAGGGATAGCATAAATTCCACCTAAATAAAATATTATAATTTAAACTATATATTCTTTATTGTTTTTAAACATGTGTATTTATAATCTATCTATATTATTGTAAGAATTTAAATAATTAAATATTCATAAATATTGGAATTATAAAATCTAAAAAATTTAATTAAAAAATAATCATAACCCTACTTCCCATCAAAAATAATATAAATAATAACCTATATAAAAATTATGAACCCAGTAGAAAAATATATTAAAGAGAAAATTATGGATGTAATAAAAAATACACAAAAGAAATAAAAGAATAAGAGAATTAATAAAACCAGTTATAGATGAACACTATCCCTCTAAGGCCAATAGGGAGACAATATCCCTGCATAACCTTATGACTTTTAATTCTT
>JAHEQB010000054.1 GCA_019561555.1 Methanothermococcus sp. SCGC AD-155-C09 | reverse complement strand
TTTTTCTCAGTTGTAGATAACTTCAGATTGATATATACGGGCCGTAAGTAGAAGGGGTCTATTTGTTAAGATTATTCTTAGTTTGATAATCTTTTAATTCCTATCCTTAATAGGTGATGGGAACTAGGGTTTAGTTAATAAATTATAAATAAATTAATTAATAAATATTAAAAATAAAAAAATCTAAAATTTTAAAAATACCTAAAAGAGCAAGTATATAAAAAGCAAAAATCCTATTACTATTTTCACTAAGATGTTCTTAAATACTGAGAAAGGGTAATTTTCTAAGGATTATTTATGAAAGTTTATATTGGGCTAAATTAGATATAAATTTGAAAGTATTTTCTATTATTTATTATATTATTTTTATTTTATTTATATCTAGTTCAAAATAAATATTTAATTATAAATAAATATAAAATAAATTTAAATATATAATTGCTAAAAATATTTAAATTTGTTTTATTAAATGGAGATAATATGATAATAGTAGGCCTAAAGAATTGTAATATAACAGAGGAATTATTTAAATTAAACTTGCCCTTTCAAATACTTAATGGAGATTTAATTGCCACAGAGAAACATATTCTCCATGCCATAAATCAGGCAAAATCCAAAGAACCTATTACAAAGAGTTTTTGGATGGAGATATTGGTAAGGGCATCGGCACAGAGGCAAATATCCAACGCCATAGAGATTATTGGGGCAAAGGTTGGCAAAGGGAGAAATATCTGCATAGTATGTCCAAATGAAGATGTTTTGAATAAAATTTTAAAGTATGTAGGTGGAGAAATTGATAACTTAGTTTTGGAATTAAATCCTAAGAAGATTGAGGGGATTAAAAAAATATATGATATTAAAGGGCCTTATGAATACAACTGCAAAAACACCCTAAATGAAGAATATAAAGAAAATTTAATTAAAAGAGTATGTGAAAAAATAAGCCTTATTGAAATAACTTAAAAAATAAAATAGTCCAAACAAGACTACATACTAAATAAAAAATTTAATTTTAAAAAATCCTATAAAAAAATAAAATAAATAATAATAAAAAATATAATAAAAAATAATTAAAATAGATAATTTAAAATTATAAAATATTTAAGAAGGAGCAAAAAATATAAAAAGTAAAAATCCTACTATCATCCTCCTCAGTTGCTCCTAAATACTTTCCTAGGCACTTGAAGGCAGTATACTCCTAAAAATAATATTATAAAATTTTCATATGGCCTAAGTAGAGACTTAATATTCCCTTTATTAATGTTTTATCCTCTTATTATATTATTTATGGTAGACTATAAGTTTAAAGTGTTATTCTTTAAAAGAACATATATTATGAAAAAGTTAATTAAGGAAGGTTAAGTACTTTTTATTAATATTTTTATTATTGAATATTTTTTATTATATTTATTACAATTTTAAGATGTTATATATCCAACTATAAATTAAGGGATATTATGATAGTTAAAAAAATAAGTAATTTAAGTGATGAGGAAAGGGATAAAATACTCAATAGAAATAAAATGAACTTAGAAAATATCCTCCCAACAGTTAAAAATATATTAAACAGTATAAAAAATAAAGGGGATGAGGCATTAAGGGAATTTACAAAAAAATTTGATGGGGTGGATATTGAGGACTTTAGGGTTTATGAGGATGAAATAGAAGAAGCCTACAACAAGGTAGATTATAAAGTAATATCAGCCATAGAGCAGGCCCACGAGAACATAAGGATATTTCATGAGATGCAATTTAAACATCTTAAAGAGTGGGAGATGGAAAAAAATGGAATAAAAACAGGGCAGATAATAAGGGCCATAGAAAAGGCAGGTTGTTATGTACCAGGGGGAAGGGCATTTTATCCCTCAACTGTACTTATGAATGTAGTTCCTGCTAAGGTAGCAGGGGTTAAAAAGGTTGTTGTGGTATCTCCACCAAATGGAAAGGAGGGAAATCCTGCCACCCTTATAGCCTCCAACATAGCAGGAGTTGATGAGTTATATAAGGTAGGAGGAGCCCAGGCCATAGGGGCTTTGGCCTATGGTACAGAATCAATACCCAAGGTAGATATAATAGTTGGGCCTGGGAATATATATGTAACAGCAGCCAAAATGTTAGTTTATGGCAGTGATGTAACAATAGACTTTCCAGCAGGACCTTCAGAGGTATTAATAATATGTGATGAGGGGGCCAATGAAGAATATGTGGCTATGGATCTCTTAGCCCAGGGAGAACATGATCCCAATTCCTCCTGCATAATAACTACTACCTCAAAGGAAAAGGCCCTTTCCATAAAGAAAAAAATTATGGATTTGATAGATAATAGGAAACGTGCAGATATAATAAGAGAATCCCTTAAAAACTCTGCAATACTATATGGAGATATCTCAGAATGTATTAAACTATCAAATGAATATGCCCCTGAGCATCTGGAGATAATCACTGAAAACCCAGGAGAGATTTTAAAAGACATACATAATGCAGGTAGTATATTCCTTGGAAAGTATTCTCCTGTACCAGTTGGGGATTATGCAACAGGGACAAACCATGTACTACCTACTGGAGGTTGTGCAAGAATGTACTCTGGATTAAGTGTGGATACCTTTGTGAAAAAAATTACAGTACAGGAACTCACAAGGGAGGGATTGGATAGTATATCCAATATAGTTATAACCCTCGCAGAGGCTGAGGGATTATACAATCATGCTGAAACTGTTAAATGTAGGTTATTAAGAGAAAGATAATTCAAGTAAAATTAATCTTAAGTTTAATTTATATCCCAAAATAAAAAAATATCTAATAATTAAAATAATAAAGAGAATAAAATATTAATAAAAAATATACTTTAAATCTCTACCTTATATTAATATAAACTTTTATAATGTCCTTCTTCAGGGGGAATTACAATTTCTCTCAGTGCTTAGGAGCACCTAAGGAGGATAGTGTGGGATTTCTACTTTTTATTATTTACCTCTTTTTAGGTATTTTAAAATCTTATATTTTTATTTTTATCTTAATTATTTTTTTATTTTTTTTAATTTTTAATTTTATTTTATTTTTTATTTTTTTAATAATTATTTTTTTAAAATTTTTTATTAGATCTCTTACTATATTAAAATTTTTTATTCATTATAACTAATTAAAAAATAATTAAAAAGGCAAAAGCATAAGTAATAATAAGGAGATTGTAAGCCCATACCTACTTTATTTTAACCATGAGTTCATAATGCCATCTTGTCAAAGAATTTACCTTTCCATGCTTAAGAACATAAAGAAGGAAATTAATAACGATATTTCCACTATTTTTATGTACTACCTTCTTTTAAGTATTTTAAAATTTTTTATTTTTATATGCTCCACTATAACTCTATTTTATTAGGTCTGCCCCACCACTCACCTTCAAAAATAACCTTCCAAGTACTTAGATACTACCCATATATTATCCATCTCCCTTACTAAGTACTATTCTGTTTTAAAAAGTTTTTTATAAAGGGGTTCAGCCCAGGATGCCTCTAAAACCACACTTAACAATATTGTCATAAATGTTGCCACAAGTAGGGATCCTGCTATCTCATGGGGAGTAAGGTATGTTGTAATTTCAGAGGGAATGGCCTGTGGATTGGATAGTATTGTGCCATATACTGTAGCAGATAATGCCGCGGGTACAACTCCTCTGGGGCCCTCCAGTGCAAAATACAGCCTTTCCCTTATTAAATTTGCAGGAGGAAGGGATGTTGCAATAAATACTCCTATTGGACGGGCTATGAATATTGAGCCTAAGGCACATATTAATCCATATATCCAATACTGTGTAAGTATGGCCAAACTAATACTGGCTCCTAAGAATACAAAAATCAATATTCTGGATATGGTGGATAATTCCTCACAGAACCTTACAATGCTTTCCACACTTTTTGTCTTTTCTGGATATTTTGTAAGGGTATTGCCCAAATAAAGTCCCATTATGGCAACAGCCATAAACCCACTTATTCCATAGCCAGTTAGATGTGGGAATATCTCATCTCCAAAATACCATAGTAACAGAGCCAATCCAATAAGGAGGGGAGTTACATATTCCTTAAATTCACACTTTAAAAATATCCTTTCAAACACCTTTCCCCCTAATAACCCTAGAATTATCCCCCCAATAGACAAGGATATAAAGTTAATCACTGGATTTAAGGAGTTAGCCAAACCTATCATGGCCAAAATTATTGTTGTGGCAACAATGCCCAGTGGATCATTAAATACACTTTCGGCTTCAAGGGTTATTGCCAGTTTTGGATCTATATTGGATTTGGAGAATATTGGCATAAGGGTAGCAGGATCTGTGGCACAGGTTATGGCTCCATAGAGGTACCCAATAGGGTTAAATAGGGGAATACGAAATACCATATTGTAAATTGCCCCTGAGATTAGCAATATCCCAGCAAATGCAATAGTATCCAACTTTAAAACAGTTTTTAAAACCCTTCTTAACACTATCCATCTCATCTCAAAGGCTCCTCCTAACAGTATGATAATTAACCCTATATTGGCAACATATTCAAAAATACCTTGGGCATAATCTGTAGATATAATGTTTAAAAGGGGCCCCACTATCAATCCAAATATTAAAAGTAATGGAATATCAGGGATATTTATCTTTTCCCCTAATTTTGCAATAATTGTTCCAGATATTAACAGTAGTGAAAAATATCCCACAACGATACCTAACTCCATGTAAAAACCACCATTGTTATATATGGTTTAAATTCCTAAATATAATTTATTTTAAAGGTATAAAAATTTAACAGTAGTTTAATCTAATTATGGGATTTAAACTATAAAAATAATTGTATAAAATAATAATAAATAAAAAGTACCTTAGGTATTATTAATTAAATAATTTATTTATAAAATAAATAATAAAATAAAAAAAATATTAT
>JAHEQB010000053.1 GCA_019561555.1 Methanothermococcus sp. SCGC AD-155-C09 | reverse complement strand
TATCTATTTTTTCTCTTATATTTTTAAATGTTTTTATTTTTCCTTATATTATAAAATTTAGATTAATTTTATTATTTTTAATTTTATCTTATTTTTTTATTTATTTTTATATCATAAATATGGTTTAAGGAAATATGTTCTCGACTATAATTAGGATAAATAATAGTTTAATTTTAAAATATTATAACAAATGTATTAAAAAAGTAAAAAATTAAATTATAAAATAAGATTTTAAAATACCCAAGAAGAGTAAAATAAAAATTAAAATTAAAATATGGTAAGGAACATGATGTTTTTATTTTTATTATTGTAGCAGAATATATAACGTTTTAAATTTATTATACATACAATAATCCTATACTTAAGGATTCCTCTGCAATTTCAGTGCTTAGGAGTGTAGGGAGAGGGAGGATAGTGGTAGGGAATTTATATTTTTTTAGCATTTGTTTTCTTTATTTCTTTAAATAGTATGATTAAGTATTTAATTTTTCTTTATCTCTTTAAATATTTACTTTTTCCTTATATTTTTAAATATTTTTATTTTTTTTCTCTTATTGTCTTATGATTTAGATTATTTTATTTTTTTACTATTTTTTTAATTTTTTTAAATTATTTTTTTATATTTATAGTCAAGGACATAATAATTTAAACTTATTATGGATATAGCATCCATACTTAAAGGATTTCTTCTGCACATCCAGTGCTTAGGGGTGTAGGGGGAAGGGGGGTAGGTTATGGGATTTCTACTTTTTATGTGTTTGTTTTTAAGTATATTACTTTTCTTTATTTTTTTTAAATATTTAATTTTTCCCTATATCTTAGGATTTTAGATTATTTTAATTTTATTTTTTAATTTTTTAATTTTTTTAATTATTTTTATTTTTTTTATATTTTAGATTATGGTTTAAAAAATTATGTTCTTAACTATAAATTTATAGGTTAGGAAACTATAGAATTTATTTTTTAATTTTTTTGAGATTGTATTAAGTTATAGGGTTAGTTAGATATACTTTTTTAAATTAATAATTTTTATAATTATTTTTTATTAATTTTTAATGAGAATTAAAGTTTTTTATTTCATTATAAACACTTTTGCTTAAGATTATAAATAAATATAATTTAAAAAAGATAAAATTAAAAATATAAATAATTGGGATATATAATTTAAAATATATAATTTCTCCATGGATAAATATGAAAATCACATCTTCATTTCAATTGGCCTATGAATTTCTTTTATATATTGTAATTGGAATAGCAATTGGATATTTTATATCTAAACAATACGATAATAACATATTCATAGTAATTGGGCTTCTCTTGGGTATATTTATGGCATTTTTAAATATATATAGGTTGATAAAAAATAGAGATAGAGTTCCTTAATGGATTATAATTTTATAGGAATATTTTTATTGTTAAACTCTATTATATTTTATATTGTTTCATACTATATTTTTATAATTATTTTATTTTATAATACTTTTTATTTATGCCCTATATTTTTATTTGGCATTAATATAATAACTGGTGATATTTTTGGAATTAATTACACTGGAAGAATCAGAAACAAATTATGAATATGGAAGTGATCCCTATAAAAGACCAATGGAGGAACTTCTAAAAAATGGTCTTGTAATAATAGATAAACCCTCTGGACCTACCTCCCATGAGGTTTCTTCATGGGTAAAAAGAATATTAAATATAAATCTTGCAGGCCATGCTGGAACCCTTGATCCAAAGGTTACTGGCGTATTGCCCATTGCACTTGAAAACACTGCTAAATGTATTCCAATATGGCATGCCCTTCCAAAGGAGTATGTCTGTTTAATGTATCTCCATAGGGATGCCAAAGAGGAGGACATATATAACATATTTAAGGAATTCACAGGAAGGATATTGCAGAGGCCCCCTTTAAAATCTGCTGTAAAGCGAAGTTTGAGAATAAGAAAAATATATAGTATGGATATTCTTGAAATAGAGGGAAGGGAGATATTATTCAAAGTAAGATGTCAATCTGGAACCTATATAAGAACACTTGTAAAGAATATGGGAGAGGCATTGGGTACCTTGGCACATATGCAAGAACTTCGTAGGATAAAAAGTGGCCCATTTGGAGAGGAGGAGGCCTTTTATCTTCAGGATTTAAAGGATGCTTATGTTTTTTGGAAGGAGGATGGAGAGGAGGAATATCTTAGGAATATTGTAAAACCCCTTGAATATGGACTTAAACATCTAAAAAAAGTTGTAATAAAGGATAGTGCAGTGGATGCAATATGTCATGGAGCAGATGTTTATTTAAAGGGTATCTCAAAGATTAGTAAGGGCATTGGTGCCAATGAAATTATATTAATAGAGACATTAAAGGGAGAATCTGTGGCAGTGGGATCATCTCTATTAAGTACAAAGGAGATATTAAAATTAGAGGAATATACTAATCCGGTGGTGGATATTAAAAGGGTATTTATGAAACCAGGAACCTATCCAAGAATGTGGAAGGGAAAAAATAAAATAATAATTAAAAAATAGAATAATTAAAAAGATAATATAAAAAAATAAAATAAATTAATATAAAATTTATTTATTAATCTTTGAGTGGTTTAAAGTTCTTAGGCCATATAGGTTAATTTTATGTAATTGACTATAAATAAAATTATATATAAGTTATAGGAAAATATTAATTAATAAAGATATAAGAAAGGTGGTAGTGTGAGTATTGAAATAAGTGAGACATACTGCAAAGGGTGTGATATTTGCATATTTGTATGCCCTAGGGAAGTATATGTTAAATCTGATACATTAAATAAGAAGGGAGTTTACCCTCCTATTCCAAAATACCCTGAAAAATGCACAAAATGCCAATTATGTGTTTTACAATGTCCTGACCAGGCAATTTATATTCCCAAATAAAATTTAAATTATTTTTTTAAGTTTTTTATTATTTTTTTATTATAATTTTATATTAATTATGGTCAAACGCATATAATACAAAATTTAACATAATAATATAAAAAGATAGAATATCATAAAGGGAAGCACTTTAAGTCCCTAACTTAGCCTGAAGAAGTTAATAATTTATCCTGTTAAAGGATCGCCTGTTCTCTCCATACTTAAGATTATCAGAGAGCAATTAAGGAATTTCTCTTTTTATGTGTTTGCTTTTTTTAAATGTTTTAAAATCTTAAATTATTTATTTTATTTATTTGTTACCCTAGTTCCGAGTGTGTCTAACATACCATCTCATATATAAATCCTTGTTAAAATTCTCAGTGCATATATAAGGTTCCATTAAAAAACAAGGGATTCTATCTCCAAATCAGTTCATTATACCTCCGAAGAACCCCTCACAAATTCCTCTTTTTTTATATTTATTTTTATCGAAGATCTTTCTAATTCCCCTCCCATCCCCTTGCTCTGTTTTTTCTAGGTTTAACCTGTGGTAAATATCCTTTAATACAATAGTGTTTAAAACTTTTTTACTATCATAAACTCTGTCAGC
>JAHEQB010000052.1 GCA_019561555.1 Methanothermococcus sp. SCGC AD-155-C09 | reverse complement strand
GGGCTTTTAAGGTATTGAGATTGAGATATAGGCATGAAACCTTTGGTAGNAGAAATGCAGTTGAAGGATTTTTCTCTAAGTTAAAGGAGAGAGCAAAGGGATTTTGGGAGAGATTTCCACATAACTCATCCTTTAATTCATCTCAGAGTAATTAGAAAGCTTTGTAGCATTCCATAATCTCTGGAGGTCATTAATTTGATAGTTCTTCTTGACAATTTATTAACTTGACAGTGCCTATTATAGGATATATACCTATTAAAATGTATGTTATTATTCATTTATATTATTTACCCCTATTTATTTTTTAAATGAAATGTTAAACTCAGATAACATTACCTCAACAGAGTATGCTGCCCTTGTAATGCCCATACTTCTTGGATCAGCATCTGTTCCAACAACATAAAAATTATCCCTAATTTTTGGATAAACAAAATATTGTCCAACAGTACAGGAGGCCTGTTCAGGAATACACTCTTGAAAATGGACCATGTGGGCCCTATCTATGTTTAGGTTTATTTTATTTTCAATAATATTTAGAGCCTCTTCTTTTTTTGTATTTACAAAGGAGAATCCCAATAAATGCTTTCCAGGAGGGGCTAAATTTTTATCATAGTTTGATACACAGGTAGCCCAACAGGGATGATCTATCCATATCTCTGAGCCAGTATAATTAAAGGGATTTTTTTCATGGCCTATCCAGACAGTTAGGGATTTTGTGAATTTTATGCCTTTCAATTTATCCTTATTCCTTTTAATTTCATCTATCTCTGCAATCTTAGGAAGGAGTCTGGAGGGGGCGGAATATATTACAACATCAGCATAGTAGTTGTCCTTATTGGTTTCAACAATATAGCCTGATTTTTCTTCATTTTCATTGTATTCAAGGATTTTTATAACCTCCTCTCCCTCAATGATTTTTGTTTTATTTAGGGAATATAATATGGAATCACATATTGATTGAACTCCGCCAATGGGATAGCCCTGGGTCCAATATCTCGCTTTATTTATAAACTTTCCTATATACCTTTTGGATCCACTTCTTATGGAATTTAAAAAGCCATCATTTAAAATACTTTTAATTCTTTCCTTATTTATTTTTTTAAATAACACAGTTTTTAATGGATTTATTCTTAAATCTTCATATATGAATGGCAAAATATCATCTTCTGGAATATAACCTGCCCCTGTGAATAATCTCCATAATGGTGTTTTTTTAATATCCTCACCACTTAAAAAGTAGGATATGGTATTAAAAAAATCTATGGATCTCTTACTTAAATTCATATCCTTTATAACATCATAAACAGAGGTCTCCTTAGAAAAACCAGAGGTCATTAAATCTATCATCTTTGTGGTAATAATTACCTTATCCCTATTTGGAACTATGGAGGTAGTGGTCCATTCCTGCATGGAAACAGGTATGGTATATAGTTTATTTAGTCTAACATAGTAATCTCCATAGGGCTTAAAATTTGGGATGTATTTTGAATACTTTTTTAACAACCTAATTAAGGGACCATCATTTAACATAGTAATGGCATGAACTCCTATATCAACAGTATATCCATCATCAATATATTCACTTCTACAGAGGCCTCCAACTTTATTTTTTTCTATAACCGTTACATCATGGCCCTTTTTTTCAAGTGCCAGTGCAGAGAGCAGTCCTGAAGTTCCTCCCCCTACCACTATTATTTTCATAATCTCACCTTGTGGGGCATAAATATACAGAATAATAAAGTTATAATAAATATAATATTAATTAATACTTATAATATTTGTAATATTCATTAAATATTTATGATTTAAATATGGCAAAATAATAAAGATATTTATAATTAATAAGAATTTTATAATTATAAATTTTGTAATAAAAAATAAAATAATTAAAAAATTAAAAAATTAATAATAAAATTATAATTAAAAAAAATAAAAATATAAAAAATCAATATAAAAAAATGAAATATATAAATTAATATAAAATTTATTCCTTAAACAGAACTAGAAAAAGAAAGAGTTCTTAAAAGGCCATATAATTATTTTTTTAAGTCCTTAGGAAATAAGTTTAAAGTGTTGTGTTGTATTTAACCATAAAATAAAAATGATTTAAAATATTTTATACAATAAATAAAAACATACAAACATATAAAATATTATACAAAAATATAGAATTAAAAATTAAAATTAAATAAAAAAATAAGGGTGCAATTATGGAAAGTTATATCCAAAATTTATTTGCCGATAGAATAGGAGGAAAAAACTTTGGTAAGGAGGATGTAATCTACAAATTTGAAAAAATAAAAAGAGCAAAAATGGAGGCAAAAAAAAGATTCCCAGATGTGGAATTGATAGATATGGGTGTAGGAGAGCCAGATGAGATGGCTGACCCTGAGGTTATAGAGGTACTTTACAATGAGGCAAAAAAACATGAAAATAGGGGCTATGCAGATAATGGAATACAGGAATTAAAGGATGCTGTTCCAGATTATATGGAGAAGGTATATGGGGTTAAAGGCATAGATCCCTTAAATGAGGTAATACATTCCATGGGTTCAAAACCTGCATTAGCCTATATAACCTCTGTATTTATAAATCCTGGAGATATTACCCTTATGACAGTTCCAGGATACCCTGTAACTGCTACCCACACCCAATGGTATGGAGGTAAGGTTTATAACCTTCCCCTTCTTGAAGAAAATGGTTTTTTGCCTGATTTAGAAAGTATTCCAGAGGATGTAAAAAGAAAGGCCAAGATACTTTACTTAAACTATCCAAATAACCCAACAGGAGCCCAGGCCACTGTGGAGTTCTATAAAGAGGTTGTAGATTTTGCAAGGGACAATAACATAATAGTGGTTCAGGATGCAGCCTATGGAGCCCTTACCTACAATGGCAAACCCCTTTCATTTTTATCAATAGAGGGAGCAAAGGATGTGGGGGTGGAGATACATAGTTTTTCAAAGGCCTATAATATGACTGGTTGGAGATTGGCCTTTGTTGTTGGAAATCCTTTAATTGTAAAGGGATTTGCAACAGTTAAGGATAATTTTGATAGTGGGCAATTCATACCTATTCAAAAGGCAGGAATATATTGCCTAAAACATCCTGAAATTACAGAAAGAACTAGGGAGAAATACGAAAGAAGGCTTAAAAAAATGGTAAATATATTTAAGGAGTTAGGATTTAATGCCAAAATGCCAGGGGGAACCTTCTACCTCTACTTAAAAATACCAAAGGGTACAAAGGAGGGTAAAACCTTTAAAAGTGCCGAGGAGTTTTCTCAGTATCTTATAAAAGAGAAACTTATATCTACAGTGCCCTGGGATGATGCAGGAAGTTATATAAGATTGGCAGCCTGCTTCCCAGCATTTAAGGATGGGGTACTATCTGAAGAGGAGGAGGATAGAATATTAAATGAGGTAAAAAATAGATTATCTGATATTGAATTTATATTTTAAAACTTTTTAATTATTTTTTTATTATGACTCCAAACAAAATATTAGTAATAAAAAATGATAATTAATATAAAAATAAAAAAATCAAATTTAAAATATCTAAAAAGAGAATAAAAACATAAAAGTAAAAATTTCATCATTGTCCCTCTTAGTGCCCCTAAGCACTAGGGAAAAGGCAATTCTCCATAAGGAATACATAATAAAAATTTCACATTAACTTAAGATAGATGGATTTATAGTGTATTTTTTTATTAATATTTTATCTCTTACTATTTTTATCAATATCGTTGTTATTTTTATATTTATGTTATAGATTATAAATTTTAGGGCACTAATATTATAATTAAAAACATAATTTAAACTATAATCTAAAATATAAAAAAATAAAAATATAAAAAAATAATTTAAAAAAAATAAAATTAATATAACCCAAATCCTAAAATATAGGGAAAAATTAAATTTTAAAGAAATAAAAGAAAGTAGATACCTAAAAAATAGAAATCCCATAATTACCCCTCTACACCCCTAAGCACTGGATGTGCAGAGGAAACCCTTTAAGTATGTGATCCTATATCCATAATTAGTTTAAATTATTATGTCCTTGACTATAAATATAAATAATATTTTTAGATTATATTTATAAATTATTTTATTTTTTTAATTTTTTTATTATTTTTTTATTTATATACCTAATTTAAACATTATCCATCCTCAAGGTGCATTTTTTAAATCCTATATCCTTAAATTTTTTACTTATTATCTCAAAATTATTAATATCCATTATTTTATAAATCTCATCCCTATTTATCTCAATAATACCAATATCATGGAAGAGCCTCACTCTAAGATAACCATTAATTTTTAAAAAAGAAGTTAAAAAGTCCTCTGCCTCACTAACCATTTTTAATTTTTTTCTATTGATAGGAGGGTTTAATATCCTTGTGGCTAAGCAGGAATCCTCCTTTGGAATGGGAACCTTCATATAGTTTAACATATCCCTAACATCCCTCTTTGTTATCTTTAATTCAGCAAGGGGTGATTTTATGTTATACTCCCTATAGGCCCTTATACCAGGCCTATCCTCAAATAAATCATCATAATTTGTTCCATCTACCACAATTATATTTTTATTATCTAAATTATTCTTAGAAATATTATTTAATTTATTACTCTTCTTTAAATTATCCCTCTCCTTTATAAGTGCCTCAGCCATATATCTTTTACATATATAGCATTTATTATCTAAGTTTTCATTTATTTGGGATATTATTTCCCTATTTTTTAAATAATCAATATTTACAACTTTATGGTTTATATCATATTTTTTGGCTAACTCTACGGCCCTATTTATGGCACCCTCTAAAAAGAACCCATTATCTATAGTTAGGGCAAGGGTATATATCCCATAATATTTACTCATTAAGGATACCAACAAACTGTCCATTCCTCCAGAGTAGGACACTATTGTTATTTTTCCTTTAAAATACTCCTTTAATTTTATATACTTTTCCATTAGCATATAAATCCCATATCCCTTATCATCTGAAGATCATCCTCTATGGATCTTCCCTTTGTGGTTAAATAGTTACCTATCATAAGACCATCAATTGCTAATAATGCTAAACTTTGAATATCCTTTAAATTATATTCCCTACCTCCACATAGGCGTATTTCCCTATCTGGCATATATATTTTTGCCATTGCTATGGATTTTAAAGATTCCATAGGGGTAATTTCTTTTATTTTTTTGTTATTGATCAAATCGTATATTCTTGTGCCCTTTATTGGATGTATTATATTTAGAGCCACACTATCAACATTTAACTCCTTTAACTCATGAAACATTTTAATTCTATCCATATAGGATTCTCCAATACCAAATATACCCCCACTACAAACCTCCAATCCCAATCTTTTTGCATATTCTATTGTTTTTATTTTATCCTTATAATCATGGGTTTTACATATATTTTTAAAATTATCCTTTGAGGTTTCCAAATTGCAGTGTATTCTAACATCATATTCCTTTAATTCCTTTAACCTATCCTTATCAAGTAGCCCCAAAGAGGCACAGATTTTTAGAGAGGTTTTTTCCTTTAATTCATGTATGGTATTCAATACCCTTTCAAACTCCCCATTACTTAGAGATTTACCACTAACCACTATGGAAAATCTACTACTATACTTTTCCATATATTTTCCATATCTTACAATCTCTTCCTTGGACTTCAATCCATATATTTTAATATTTGATTTACTGTATATGGACTGAGAACAGAATATACAATCCTCAGAACATCTTCCAGATTTTGCATTTATTATGGAACATAGATCCATTTTAAGGGGGGAATTATTGTTTTTATAATTATAATACTTTTTAATTAAATAGGCTAAATAAAGTAAATCATAAGTATCTCCCTCATTCCAAAGATCTATTGCATCCTTGTATCCAAATTTTCCTTGAATAATTTTTTTATAATATTTCAAAAAATCCATATTAATCCCGAATATTATTTTTTTAATTATTTTTTAAATTAGGTTTATTGTATAATATATAATACCTTAATTCTTATTAAAATTAATAAAAAATAATAATTATTATAAAAATAAAAATTATTAATATAAAATCAAAAAATAATTTAAAAAAATTAAAATAAATAAAAAATTAATATAATTTATAAGAGGTACTATGGGGCACTATCAAGATAAGATAGATATTAAAAAATATATTTAATAGTAAATATAACTATAACCTATGAGATCACAATTAGAATATTTGTTACATGAAGTAAAAAGGGAAAAATCTTCAAGAGAAATAAAAAAGATATTAAATTAAAAGTGCTTAAAGCATTATTGTATTACTTAGGAACTTCTCTCAGAAAAAGGATGAGTTTATATTCCTGTTTCCAAGAAATAAGTTATGAGTCTGTGAGAACATACTATCACAAAATAAAAGAGGTTATTAAACCTCCTGAAAAAAGGGATAGAAGACTTATAGCCATTGATGAAAAAAACAGAGATTGGAACACCCAGGCTTTGTCTGGAGTGCCATAGGTGTTGATATCAAAGAATGTTTAGCCATATAGTTAGAGAGCTTTGTAGCATTCTATAATCTTTGGAGGTCATTGATTTGATAGTTCTTTTGACAATTTATTAACTTGACAG
>JAHEQB010000051.1 GCA_019561555.1 Methanothermococcus sp. SCGC AD-155-C09 | reverse complement strand
ATATAAATAAAAAATCTAAAATTTTAAAACATTTAAAAGAGAGTAAATATTTAAAAATTAAAAATCCTATCATTGCTTATTTATGCCCTCAAGCACTGGGGAGGGTAGATAATTCCTTAATAGAACTATATTATATGAGTTTATATTAATCTAAGGTAATATTTAAAGTGTTTCTTTTTATTAATATTTTATTTCTTATATTATTAAATATCTTTATTTTTATGTCATAATAATTTAAAATATATGTTTAACTATATATCAATTATAGGGAAAATATGGATGGAAATAAAAAAAATAATAACAATATTGAAAGTAGCAGTATGGAGAGCAACATTACGGAGAGTAATAAAACAGATGAAAATTTTCACAACCTATTGGAAATATTAAAGAAAAACTTAAACCATATTCCCACTGTTGAAAGAATATCTATGGAAAATAAGAATATTGAAACAAGGGCATTTAAGGTACTTATATCCACAATATTAAGTGCCAGAACAAAGGATGAAACCACCAGGGAGGTATCAAAGAGATTATTTAAAAGAATAAAAACCCCCGATGACCTAATAAATATTAAGGAAAGGGAATTGGAAAAACTTATTTATCCTGTTGGATTTTATAAAAATAAAGCAAAGCATTTAAAAAAACTTGGAAAAATATTAAAAGAGGAATTTAATGGAAAGGTGCCTAGAAAATTGGAGGATCTTATAAAACTACCTGGCGTAGGGAGAAAAACTGGAAACTTAGTAATTACCTTGGCATTTGATGATTATGGTATATGTGTAGATACTCATGTTCATAGAATATGTAATAGATGGGAATACATAGACACTAAAACCCCTGAGGAAAGTGAAATGGAATTAAGAAAAAAACTTCCAAAGAAATACTGGAAGATTATAAACACTTTATTGGTAAGTTATGGTAAAGAAATCTGTTCTCCAATTGCAAAATGCCATAAATGCATTGAAGAAATAAAAAAATTATGCCCCTACTATGATAAATTATCCCGTATTAATCAAATTTTAGATAAATATGGATTTAAAAGTATTCCAAAAAATAATATTCCCGATGAAAGGGGAACCTATATTTTAAAAATAAAATTAAATAATTCAAAAAATATAGTTTATGGAAAAAATAAATTGGATAGATTTGAAAGGGGATATTACTTCTATGTGGGCTCTGCCTTAGGAAATACCAACAATCTAAAAAGAAGAATAGAAAGACATCTAAGAAAGGATAAAAAATTCCATTGGCATATTGATTATCTTTTGGAGCATGGAAGTATTAGTAAAATATATGTTTCAAAAAATGCTGTAGAGTGTGAGGTATCTAAGGAATTAAACTTCCTTAAAAGTATAAATGGATTTGGAAGTTCAGATTGTAATTGCAAAAGCCATCTATTTTATTTAAAGCCTTAATATCCTTTACCTTAAATCCTTAATTTCCTTTTAGCCCATCTATTTGCCCAACATTGAATACATATCCCAACAGGAAGAGAGGCTGTATGGCAACCCATGTATTCTATAAATACATCAAGCACTGTAATATTTCCCCCAAGCCCCATGGCTCCAATACCTAATTTATTTATATCCTCCAAAAGTTCCCTCTCCAAGTTTGAGATTCTCTCCTCAGGATGTCTCTCTCCAACCTTTCTTAATAGTGCCTTTTTTGCAAGTTTTAGGGATAAATCTGCAGTACCTCCAATGCCAATGCCAAGGAGTATTGGTGGGCAGGGTTTTCCTCCAGATTTAACTACGGTTTCAAGTATGAATTTTTTTATCCCCTTTATTCCCTCTGCAGGGGTTAGCATTTTTAAGGCACTCATGTTCTCGCTCCCTGCCCCTTTGGGGAATATGGTAATTTCTATCTCCCTATTTAAATCTTCATCAAATTCTATGTTTATAAAGGGAGCCCCAAGGCCTGTATTTGTTTTTAAATTTTCCCTTGTAAAGGGATTAACCACATTGGGCCTTAATGGAACCTCTTCTGTTGCTTTCATTACTCCTTCCTTTATTTTATCTATAATCTCATTTATTTCAGAGGAATCTATGTTTTTTCCTATTTTAAGAAAAATTATTGGAACTCCAGTATCTTGACACATGGGTATTGATTTTTTTTCGGCAATCTCTAAATTCTCTACAATGGCCTTTAAAGTATTTCTTGAATTTTCATTTTCTTCCTTTTCAATGGATTCAATAAGGGCCCTTTTAACATCCTCAGGTAGGATTATCACAGCCTCTTTAAATAACTCTACGATGGTATTTGGAATACATTCAATGTTTTTGTTTTGTCCCTTTTCATTGCCCACAATAACCACCTAAAAAAATAAAAATAATATAATAAAATTAAGATTTTAAAAAATTATAATTTAATAAAATAATTAATAATAATATAGTAGATCAATAATAAAATAAAAATAAATTATTTTTTATTTTCCTTTATTTAGATATTTTATAATGTTATATTTATATTAAATTTAAATTATTGTTCTTAATTTTTTTGTTTTTTATTAAAATCCCGAATATATTTACTATATTATTANTTTTAATTTTTTTATTTTTTATACATTTAATAAATTTTTATTAATCTTTTTANGGATCTTTATATTTTACAGATTTCTATTTTTTTCTATCTAATAATTGGCACTGTCAAGTTAAGAAGTTATCAAGGAGAACTATCAAATTAATGACCTCCAAAGATTATGGAATGCTACAAAGCTCTTTAACTATCCTGAGTAGAATTAAAGGAAGAGTTGTATGGAAATCTCTCTCAAAATCCTTTTACCCTTT
>JAHEQB010000050.1 GCA_019561555.1 Methanothermococcus sp. SCGC AD-155-C09 | reverse complement strand
CAGAGGAGTTTGATAGAATCAGTGTTTTCTTCTCTAAAGCAGAGGGTAAGGATCTTTTTCTGTTCTATTACTACTAAAGATCCTGTTAAAAATTGGAACTTCTTTTGTAGGTTATTTGTTCTATATTATAATAAATTGAGGTGGTGTTTATGTTAAGTGGACAGGTCTCTTTTAAATTATAGTAAAACTATTTCCATTTTACCAAAAAATATATATATTGTTTATTGTTATTTAAAATTATTTTTGATTATTTTAACTTTAATAATATAATATCTCTAAAGTAGGGCCCGTAGTTTAGCCTGGATAGAATGCGGGGCTTCGGACCCCGTGGTCGAGGGTTCAAATCCCTCCGGGCTCGTATTAATATTAACATATTTTTAATAAATTAAGACTCCATGGCAATTTTTAAAACTCTCTCTAAATTATTTAAATAGGAGTTGTAATCTCCTTCATTAATTACCATATAATCTGCCAAAGATATAACATTCCCAATAGTAAATTTTAATTCCCTCATATCCCTTTCAATAAAATCCTTCCACTCTGAGATATCATCCTCTCTGTCTCTCTGTTTTAATCTATTAAATCTAGTTTTAGGGGAGGAATGTATTGCTATAATCTTTAAAGGATAATACCTTTTAAAGTAATTTACCTCATACATACTTCTTATACCCTCTATTATAACTATACTTTCCTTTTTATAGTTTTTTTCAATGTATTCAACACAGGGGACTGCTACAGCCTCCTCTCCATATTTTTTCCTTAATTCTATGGCAGTATTTCCAATGTTTTCAGGTGTTATCTCTAAGCCCTTTTTAAGTGTTTCTTGGCGAACAATATCCCCCATGGAAATTACAGGAATATTGTATTTTTTAGCAATTTCAAAAATTGCACTTTTACCTGAACCTGGCATTCCCACAATACCAATTAACTTCATATTTTTTCCCTTTTTTTATTTATTTTAATTTTCTACTCCACCACACTTAATGTATTTATTATGGCGTTAGAGGTCCCATTTATTATATTTATGTTAGTATCTCTAACTTCTACTGCAGATGTTATCATATGATATCCAACTATTGATGCTGCAACAATAACTGCCATCATTAAAATGGAGAATTCCATACTAAGTTGCCCCCTTTGTGAAATTAGTTTTATTATTATTTTTTTCATAAACTCACCCTCTTATAAATAATCTATAAAATAATATTAATCTAAATAATATTAAAGTTAAAACAAAAAAATTTTATATACAAAAAATATTATAATTTAATTAATATTTATTTATATTTATTATATTATTACTTTAATCATATATTAATATTCATTTATATAATTTTCAATATATCTTTATAATATAGAACATTATTCATAGCCGTATTTATTTAATGGGCCAGGATTATAAATTAATTTTATTTAGGAAAAATGAGGTTTATAATGTATGAGGATAATGATACTATAATCTTAGGATTAGATGAGGCTGGAAGGGGCCCTGTTTTAGGCCCCATGGTGATTGCACTTGTTAAGGCTACTGAGAAGGATTTAAAAAAATTTGAGGAATTAGGATTTAGAGATAGTAAAAAACTAAACAAGAGCAAAAGAAATGGACTATATGATATAATTATGGAAAATTACGAAGTTAAAACTATTATTCTTGAGGCCAATGAAATAGACAGTATGATTGAAAAGACCAACTTAAACAATATAGAAATTGGGGTATTTTCAAAATTAATAAATAAGGTATTAAAGGAGGAGTACAACATAAAAAAGGGCAATATGGATGATATCTATTGCAATAAAAAAATAAAAATATATATTGATGCCTGTAGTAATGATGAAAGGGCATTTAAAAATAAAATAAAGTCTAAATTAATATTTCACAATAAAAACATTGAAATAATTGCAGAACATGGAGCCGATGATAAGTATAAAATTGTCTCTGCGGCCTCCATTATTGCAAAGGTTGTAAGGGATAGGATCATAGATAATTATAAAAATATATATGGAGAGATTGGAAGTGGATATCCCAGTGATAGAATTACTATAAACTACTTAAAGAATTATATTAAGGAACATGGAGAACTTCCAGATATTGCCAGAAAATGTTGGAAAACCTCTAAAAACATAATGAAAAATAATAATAAAAGGAAAGAAGAAAGTGTCAATAATAAGAACTGTAATAAAAAAAATGAAAATAATTCCAATAAAGATAAATATATTCAAAAGAAGTTATTTTAAAAAAATAAAAAAATAATTAAAAAAATTAAAAAATAAAAAAAATATAAAATTAAAATAACCTAAATCCTAAAAATAAAAGGAAAATAAATATTCAAAAAGTAGAAACTCCATAACTACTCCCTCTCCTACTCTCCAAGCTAAATATTTAAAGAAATAAAGAAAAGTAAATACCTAAAAATTAGAAATCCCATAATCAACCCCCTTCTTCCCTACACTCCTAAGCACAGGATATCCAGAGAAAACCCTTTAAGTATTATCCTATATCCTAATAAGTTTAAAATATTATATCCTTGACTATAAAGAATTAAGAAAAATAAATATTCAAAAAGTAGAAACTCCATAACTACTCCCTCTCCTACTCTCCAAGCACTGGATGTCCAAAGGAAACCCTTTAAGTATTATCCTATATCATAATAAGTTTAAATTATTATGTCCTTGACTATAAATAAAAAAATAAAGAATAATTGATATAAAAACAAAAAATCTAAGATTTTAAAACAATTAAAAAATAATTTTCTAAATAATAATATGATAATAAAAAAAATAATTAAAACGGAACAGGAAAAATAAAAAATTTTAAAGTACTTAAAAAAATAAATAATAACAATTAGAGACCTCCCATTATTCTTCATAATGCGCTTAAGCACTGGAAAGACAGGCAGAATTCTTCAATCGAATAGCACTATAATATCCGTAATTAGACTAAATTTTAAAATATTTCTCTTTATTAATATTTTATCCTTTTATTATTTTCCATCATAATTATTTTTATTATTGAACATTAGATTAAAATCTAAAAATTATATGTTTAACTTATTATTTAATTAAATTACCTCTATTTTTTTAAATTAGTATATTTTAAATAAGTAATAATGTTGCAAGGGGTTAAAGTTTAAAAAACGGTGAAATATTGAAATCTAAAAAACTTATAATGGATGAAAGGGAAAAAAAATACCTATTAAAAAAGGAGGTTAATACCTTTGGAAATGATTTGGGAGTAATTAATTTGGAGAATGTAAAGGAGGGAAGTGTAATAGAATCCCACAATGGTCATAAGTTTTATCTCTTGGAGCCTACCCTTTATGATATTGTTAAAAAGATGAAGAGAAGTGTAACTACCCTATTGCCAAAGGATATTGGAATAATCCTAACATACTGTGGTATAGAGGATGGGGAAACTGTTGTAGAGGCAGGTACAGGATCTGGGGCCTTAACAATATATCTTGCAAATGCCGTTGGAAAAAATGGCAAAGTAATTACCTATGAAAAAAGACCAGAATTTGCAAAGTTAGCAAGAAAAAATTTAGAATCAGTGGGATTAATAAAAAAAGGCCAGAAAATAATAGGATTAGATGAAGAGGATGAGGATACTGAGGATAAAGAAAACAAAGAAAATAATAAGGAAAACATAGAAAAGAACCTTAAAGAGGAAGAAAGTGGATTGTATAATGTAATTCAGAAAATTGGAGATATTACCGAGGGAATAGAGGAAAAAAATATTGATTTAATAGTACTGGATATGCCAGATCCTTGGAATGTTGTGGAACATGCAAAGAACTCCCTTAATAGGGCCAAAGGTAGAATAGCAATATATGTTCCCTATATGGAGCAGGCCAAAAAAAGTGTAGAGGCCTTAAAAAAACATGGTTTTTTAGAGGTTCAAACTGTTGAATGTTTAGTTAGGAATATAGAGATTACAGAAAAGGGAGTTAGACCCTCTACAAGGATGATAGGACATACTGGATATATAATATGTGCCAGAGTAAGGCCAGAATAGATTCCTTAATTCCCATATAAAAAATATTTATTAAAAAAATATTAAAAGTAAATAATATTTTAAATTAAAAGAATAAATTAATTTCCCTTTTGGCACTATCTTCAGAGTCTGAAGCATGTACTAAATTATCTGGCGTAGAATATCCAAAATCTCCCCTTACTGTTCCAGCCTCTGCCTCTAAGGGATCTGTTTTTCCTATCATTTTTCTAACTACTGATATGGCCCTTTCTCCCTCAATAACCATTACAACAACCTTACCTGAAGTTATAAAATTAATCAATTTCTCAAAAAAATCCCTGTTCCTATGCTCTTCATAAAGTTTCTCTGCCAACTCCTTAGGTATTTTTAACATCTTCATTTCCACTATTTCCAGTCCTTTATCTTCAAATCTTTGAATAATTCTTCCTATCAATTTTCTTTTTACAGTATCTGGCTTTAACATAATAAAAGTTTTCTCTTTCAATATATTCCCCTCCAATTTAATTATTTATTATTTTATTATTATTTATATTATATTTTTTATATACTATAATATTTAACCTATATGAATATTAAATAATATATTTTTTATATACGTGTAAAAATATTTAAAAATATGAATGTAAATAAATATTATATATAATGAAAAATAATTAAAAATTATAACAATTAAAAATTTTAAAGGGTGAGATTATTATATGCATAATAATGGGAAGCGAAAGTGATTTGAAAATTGCTGAAAAGGGAACATCTATTTTAAAGGATTTTGGCGTAGATTTTGAAGTAAGAGTAGCTTCTGCCCATAGAACCCCTGATTTAGTGGAAGAGATTGTAAAAAACAGTGATGCTAAGGTATTTATAGCAATTGCTGGACTTGCAGCACACCTTCCAGGTGTTGTGGCATCATTAACAACAAAACCTGTAATTGCAGTACCTGTTGAGAGTAAATTAGATGGAATGGATGCTCTTTTAAGTTGTGTCCAGATGCCCCCTGGAATACCAACTGCAACTGTAGGGGTAGATAGGGGAGATAACGGAGCACTTTTAGCCCTTGAGATTTTAGCCATATCAGATGAGGAATTGTCTAATAAGTTAGATGAATTTAGAAAAAAACAGAGGGAAAAGGTTATAGACTCAGATAAGAGAGTTAGAGAGTTATGCCAAAAATAAATTGGGGAGATACTGATCTAATTGCTATTTATTTAACGTTATTATATTTTATTTTTTATTATTAATCCTATAGTGGTCTATTTTAAAGAGTATTCTTTTTTTAATATGAAGGGGATAATATATCCTCATCTATAAAGTTATCTATAATCTAATGAGTGCGCACTATTGATTTTATTTTTTAAATTTATTAATTAATAAAAATAAATAAAAAGAGCAAAAAATAATAAAAAAGAATTATATTAAAAAAATAAAGTGATAAAATCTAAAAAAAGGATTAGACAAAAATAAGAACCTATAAAAATATATAAAAACTTTAAAAGGCTTTACTTTACGGGGCATCCTAATAGAAAAGAGTATTAAAATAATATGTCAATAGAAATTACACGGAATAAAAAATAATTTAAAAATTAAAAATAAAAAAAATTAAAATAATAAAAAAACTATCAAAAAATCAATAAAATAATTTATAAAAATTAAATTAAAAAATTAATAAAAATAAAAAATTAATATAAAAAATATAAAATTAATATAAAAAATTTATTTTTTAAAAATATTCACCAAGAAACAATTATAATGCCAGAAAAAAGGAATTATAATACATAAAACACCTACAAAAAAAGGAATAGAATAATCAGAAAATAGAAATACATAGGATACCTTATAAGACTTTACTTCATAAACACCCTTACAGAAATTGTAATAAAAACTAATTACCATAAATTTTTTATAAATTTAAATTGGTGGAATTTATGACCCAGATGATAGATGCCAAAAATAACATAATAACAGAGGAAATGAAATATGTTGCCAAAAAGGAGAGATTAGATCCTGATAAAATAAGAAAATTAGTATCCAAGGGATATGTTGTAATTCCAAAGAATATACATAGGGCAACAACCCCAGTGGGAATTGGGGATAACCTAAGGACCAAAATAAATGTAAATATTGGAACCTCTCCAGATTGTGTAGATATTGAGATGGAAATAAGAAAAACTAAAATTGCCAATAAATATGGTGCCGATGCCATAATGGATCTAAGTACTGGAGGGGATTTATCAGAGATCAGAAAAAAAATAATGGAGAATACAGATTTGCCAATAGGAACTGTTCCTATATATGAGATTGGGGTAAAATCAAAGAAAAAATACGGAAGTATAATAGATATGGATGAGGATATAATATTTAATACCATAGAGAAACAAGCCAAGGAGGGAGTGGATTTTATGACTCTACACTGTGGAATTACAAGGAGTACTGTGGATTCATTAAAAAAAGAGGATAGGATAATGGGTATAGTAAGTAGGGGAGGTTCCTTTTTGGCAGCATATATTGTGCATCATAATAGGGAAAATCCCCTCTATTCCCAATTTGACTACTTATTAGAGATATTAAAGGAGCATGATGTAACACTGAGTTTAGGGGATGGTATGAGACCTGGATGCCTATGGGATAACACAGATAGGCCCCAAATACATGAACTTATAATACTTGGGGAACTTGTGGATAGATGTAGAGAGGCAGGAGTTCAAGTTATGGTTGAGGGACCTGGCCATGTGCCTTTAAATAACATAGAGGCCAATATGAGGATAGAGAAATCAATATGTAAAAATGCCCCATTTTATGTATTGGGCCCCATTGTAACTGATATGGCTCCAGGATATGACCATATCACATCAGCCATAGGAGGAGCCATTGCTGGTTATGCTGGAGCAAATTTCCTATGTTATGTAACCCCCGCTGAGCATGTTAGATTAATGAATGAGGAGGATGTAAAGGAGGGAATAATAGCCGCTAAGATAGCAGCCCAGGCTGCTGATGTTGCAAAGGGCAATAAAATAGCCTGGGAAATGGAAAAAGAAATGGCAATTGCAAGAAAAAACCACCTATGGGATAAACAGTTCCAATTGGCATTTGATAAGGAAAAACCTAAGAAGATGAGGGAGGAATTACCCTCCTCAAATGAAAAGGCCTGTAGTGTCTGTGGAGATCTCTGTGCCTTGTTGATAGCAGAGAATATTAAAAAGGATTGATTATAAAAAAATTAACAAAAAAATAAAATAAATAAAAAAAATTAAAAATAAAAAAATAATAAAATAATTAAAATAAAATAATAATCCAGAAGTTAAATAAAATAGGAAATTTAAGATTTTAAAATACCTAAGAAAAAGTAAAATAAAAAGTAAAAACCCCCTTTCCTTTATGTGCTCTTAAACACTAAGAAAAGGGTATTTCTTGATAGTACTGATATTATGAACCTTATTTTAAGGCAAGGTAGAGATATATTTACAGTAAAATTCTCTTTATTAATATTTTATCCCTATTATATTATTCTTAGGTTATAAGTTTAAATTATTTGCTTGACTATACTATAACTTTATTTTAGGTATTTAAAATTCTTAGATTTATATTTTAACTTAACTATCCCTTACTTTTATAAATTTTTATTTAAATTTTTAATTTTTTATTTTATTAATTAATATTATTTTTTAATTATTTTATATTTTTATTATTCTTAAAATTAAGGTTTTTATAGGCATAAATAATTTTTATTTGTCCCCTATCCCCTTTATATTTTTTTTATCAATAATTCTCCAATAATTTATTAAATAGAGCCCCCTCTATAATCTTTAAAACATCTGTTCTTGTGATAATTCCAATAACCTTCTCATTTTTATCCACTACTATTAACCTACCAACCCCATGTTTATCCATAACCATAAGGGCATCATATATCTTTTTTTCAGGATTTATTGTTATGGGGTTCTTTACCATTACTTTTTCAATAATTTCCCCTTCCATATCCTTTGAAAGGGCATTTGCCATATCATGGTGGGTAAATATACCTACCAATTTATCATTGGAGATAACTGGAGCCCCACTTATTTTATTTTCATAGAATATCTTAGCAGCCTCTTTTATTTTATAAGTTGGGGCAAAATATATTAAATTTTCTTTAATTGCAATATTGCCTATGGATATATTTGGGATACTAGTAACGCCCATAACATCTATTAATAGAATGTGATTAATGTCATCCCTTCCAATTACCTTACCAAATACTATAATTTTATTATGATAGGTGGGACCTATCTTTAATAAATCCCCCTCTTTAAAGAGCCTTGTATCCCCTTTAATCTGTATCATTGAGGAGCAGGATTTCTCATGGGCCACAGTATCAAAAATTATCTTTTCAACACTTACCCCTTCAACCTTTTTATTACCCTTATATATTGGAACCTCTATACTACATTCTGAGGACATACCTAAGGCCCTATAGGTATAACTTGTGGGAATATAACCCCCTCTTGGTCCAGGCACCCCATCCACCAGATTTAATGATTTCAAGGCTTGCATCTGATTTCTTATGGTTCCAGGATTTCTATTTAGTTTTTTTGCTATTTCTGTTCCCTTAACAGGCTTATTTTTTTCCTCATAAATATTTATCAATTCTTGAAGTATTTCCCTCTGGACTATTGTTAAATCCATAAAAACACCCTTATTAATGTTTCATTTAAATAATATTTATTTTATATATTTAATATAATGTATATATAAATGTTCTTAAAAATATATTATTTAATAAAAAATTTAATATATAAATAAATAATTAAAAAAAGTATTAAATATTGTACCTTCAATTATGGTGATAATATGAAAATAGGATTTTATAATATTCAAGGGGGCACTGGAAAGACCACTATTGCAGCAAATATGGCCTATCATATCAGTGAAAGTATAAATACAATATATGTTGACTGCGATATATATGGGGGAAATAGTGCATTATTATTTAATTTGGAGGAGAATCCATATACATTAAATGCCTATTTAGATGGAAAATGTTCAGTAGAGGATATTATACATGAGTATGATAATTTATCAGTAGTGGTCTGTGATACAACCCCCAATGCATTTGATACAGATTTTAACATGGAAAGGTTTTTATATTTTGATAAGTATGTATCTAAAAAATATGATGTTGCTATTTTTGATTTGCCTCCAAATATTACTGAAGGAAATATACTTTTTTCAGGGGACATAAGGTTCTATAAAATGATAGTCGTTGCAGAGGATAGTATTCCAGGAATTGCAGGAGCCTTAAAAACCATTGAGTTGCTAAATGCCCTTAATATTGGAGTTATGTGCACCATTGTAAATAAGGACAGAGGTATTGTGGATTTTGAGGATATCTTAGAGGAGGATATAGAAATTCTTCCCTACGATGAAAGTATTGAAAGTCAGTGGAGTGAAGGAGAACCAATAATAAAGAAAAAGTCTAATTTTGGAAAGGAATTGACTTATTTAACAGATGAATTACTTGAAACATATTTAGAAAGAGATTTAGCCACTGAAAGAGCACTGGAAATAGCAAAGGAATTTAAAGAAAGCGTATTAGGTTCAGAGGATGAGGAGTAATTTTAATATGCTATTTTAAATTAATTTATTAAAATTAATATTTTTAAATTATCTAAGTACTGGGAGTGTAGAAAGATCCTTAACAAGGAGTATTATAAAAGTTATATTATCCAAGGTAGAAATTAAAGTATTTCTCTTTAAAGATTTTTATTCCCTTATTTTTTTATTCATATATTATAAGTTTAAGAAATAATATATTCAACTACAATTTTTATTTTTTTTTTAAGTAATATTATTTTTAATTAAAAAAATAAATGACAGGTGGAACAATTGCTAACAAAACGAATAATACCCTGCTTAGATATTAAGGATGGAAGAGTGGTAAAGGGAACAAATTTTGTTGAATTAAGGGATGCAGGGGATCCAGTGGAACTTTCAAAGATGTACAATGAACAGGGTGCCGATGAATTGGTATTCTTGGATATTACTGCATCATACGAAAAAAGGGACATATTGATAGATTTAGTTAAGAGGACTGCTGATCAGGTGTTTATACCATTAACAGTTGGTGGAGGCATAAAAACAGTGGAGGATTTTAGAAAAATACTTCGAGCAGGTGCCGATAAGATATCTGTTAATACTGCTTCAATTGAAAACCCTAATTTAATCAGTGAGGCCAGTGAAATATTTGGATCTCAGTGTGTGGTTGTGGCAATTGATGCAAAGAGGAGATACGTAGAGGGGGAGGAAGTGGATTTTGCTAAGGAGGATGGTAAGAATCTTGTAAAGGTTAATAATAGGTACTGCTGGTTTGAGGTTTATATATATGGAGGTAGAAAGGGCACAGGTATTGATGCTATAGAATGGGGTAAAAGAGTATGTGAATTGGGAGCAGGAGAAATCCTTTTAACTAGTATGGATGCAGATGGTACAAAGGAAGGTTATGATCTTGAATTAACAAGATTAATGTCAGAAAGTGTGAAAATACCCATAATAGCAAGTGGAGGCTGTGGAACCCTTAAACATATTTATGATGCATTTGCTTATGGAAAATCTGATGCTGCACTAATGGCAAGTATATTGCACTATAGGGAATATACTATCCAAGAAATTAAAGAATATTTACATAATAAGGGTATTCCTGTTAGGTTATGATATAAAAAATAATTAAAAAAAATAATAAAAATAAAAAAATAAAAAAATTAATAAAGAATAATTAAAAAAATAAAATAAAAAGTATAAAATAAAAAATATAAAATAAAATAATCTAAATCTTAAATAAAATGAAAGTAATACTTAGATATAAAAAGTAAATACTTAAAAAGTATAAATTCCATATACTACCCTCCTCCCCCCTACACTCCTAAGCACTGGAAATACAGAGAAAATTCTTCAAGTTTAGGATTACTACATTATAATTCTCAAGTATATTACTATATTCATAATAAGTTTAAAATGTTAAAAGAAGAAAGATTAAAAAAATAACTTTATAAGGTAATAATGCCTATACATATAATAAAAGTATTTTAAAGTTCTTGGAATTATTATAATTATTTTTGTGTATTAACTAAATTAAAAAAATAATTAATTTTTTACATTAAATGAGGGAATAATTATGACAAAAAAGAGCACTATGGCAAAAAAAAGTCCAAAACAGGTATCAGATATTGAGTCTTCAAAGTATGCTGCTGCAAAGGAGGCCCTTAAACTTATAGAGGATGGAATGATAGTGGGATTAGGTTCAGGCACAACAGCCAATATATTTATTAAGGAACTTGGAAATAAGATCCTAAATGAGGATATAGGTGTATTTGGAATACCTACCTCCTTTGAATCTAGGATGTTGGCAATTCAAAGTGGAATTCCATTGGTTTCCCTTGATCAGTGTGATACCATAGATATTGCAATTGATGGTGCCGATGAGGTAGATAAAAAATCCTTAAATCTTATAAAGGGAGGTGGCGGATGCCATACCATGGAAAAAATAGTGGATTATTTTGCGGAGGAATTTGTAGTGTTAGTAGATAATAGTAAAGTTGTTGATGTTTTAGGAGATAAAACTCCAGTTCCATTGGAGGTTTTGCCTCAAACCTACCCCACAGTTTTAAAGGAGCTATTAAACAGAGGTGCTGCCCCGGCCATAAGGATGTCAAATAAAAAGATGGGACCTGTGATTACTGATAATGGAAATATAATAATAGATGTATTTATTGATTTAGATAACCCAAAGGACGTGGAAAGGGATTTAAATAACATTCCAGGAGTCTTGGAAAATGGAATATTCACAAAGGTAGATAAAGTTATAGTAGGACATCCCAAAAAAGTTGAAATACTGGAGAGATAGTAAAACCATTATGATTAGGCAGGGAAACAGGGATGGTTTTTATAATTTAAACTTCTATTTTTTTAAGGCTTCCCCTACCCCTACAAATATTCTATTCTTTCCTATTCTACCCTTACCTGTTGAATAGATATTTATGGCATTTTTTTTGGCATATTCCTCAACCTTTTTTCTACCACTATCTGCTGTTTTTTCTCCAAGGGATATTATAACTATGGCATCCTCTATTTTTTTGGATCCAATTATAGGCCTTCTAATTTTTAGATCCTTTAATTCTTCAATATCCTCTAAATGGGAAACTATGCCATTGGCATCATCTATGAATAAAAAACCATCCAAATGCTTTGCAATAATATCAATATTTTCCCCCCTTTCCTGGCCATATTTTTTTATTTCTTTATTATATGGGCTAAGTTTTCCCTCCTGATAATCCTTTATTATGGTTTTTGCAGTTCTTAAAATATCAATGGTTCCTCCCTTTTTAAGATAATTCAACTCCTTACCTATTTTTTCTAAAATATGTAATCCCTCCTCTTCCTCATTTATTTGGGAGGCCTCTTTAATATCCACATTGTACATTTTGTTAATAATATCCTTATCCAAGGAGTATAAATTTTTTAATATTTTTAAGGCAGGCCCTATTGGATTTTCTATTTTTTCATATCTAAGGGCCCCTAAGATTGTTAATTCATCTTCATCCCTGGGCTCAATTATGCCGGGAGTGTCTAAAAGTTTAATATTCTTAGTTAAATTTATCCACTGTTCCCCCTTAGTAAGTCCGGCAACAAGGCCACTGATGGCACTTCTTTTTCCAGTTAGACTGTTTATTAAGGAGGATTTTCCTACATTTGGATAACCCAATACTCCAACCTTACCCTCCTTGATATTTTTAGAATGAATATATCTTTTTATAATATCCCTTAATATCTTAGTACCCCTTCTATACTTTGAACTTACAAAAACTATGGAGGCATTTGGGTTCTCATTTTTTATATTTTCCCTATATCTTTTGAGCATCTCCATTGGCACTAAATCAGATTTATTGAGTACATAAATAAGTTTTTTATTACTTTCATTTATTTTTTTTTCTAAGGTCCTATTTCTAGTGCCCTCTGGATTTCTGGCATCCATTACAAGAAGTATAACATCACATTCCTTTATGATATTATTGGCTATTTTTTTGGCAGGAACCCTTCTTATTTTTTTTATTTTTTTATTTTTCATAATTTCCCTTTTTTAAATGAATAATTAAAAATATTAATATTCTTAATTATTATTAAAAATTTATTAGAATAATAAAAATTATAAATTAATTATAGTAAATGCATAACATTAAATTATAATCTATAAAATAAATAATAATAAAACTAATTAAAATAATAAAATATAAACAATACTTTAGCCTTAATCTAAGGTTTATAACGAATCCTATTAAAGGATTCTACCCTTTCCCAGTGCTTGGGAGTATGAGGAGAGCAATAACAGGATTTAATTTTTATATATCTACTCTCTTTTTAGGTATTTTAAAATCTTAGATATTTTATTTTTATATTAATATTTTTATCTTTTAGGGTGTTCTGTCAACTTGCAATTTAATCTCTATTCAGATCGCTCCATATTATAATTAAACAGTTAGTCTACTCTCCCCTTCTAACGGGACAAAACCATATCACTCTAAATAAGAAATAAATTAATCATAAACCGTAAAATTTAT
>JAHEQB010000049.1 GCA_019561555.1 Methanothermococcus sp. SCGC AD-155-C09 | reverse complement strand
TAATTTTATTTTTTATATTCCATATATATAAATTTAAGTTTATATATGCATAAACTATATGTAATTGTTATCTGGACACGTCTATAAATTAAATTAAAAATAAAATAAATGGATATATTATAATAAATTATACAACGGTGATAAAGTGATTAGTGATAGCATAAAATCAGGGATAAATAGGGCCCCCCATAGAAGCCTACTGAAAGCCTGCGGTTATACTGATGAGGAAATAAGCAGGCCATTTATTGGAGTGGTCAACAGTTATACTGAGGTTGTTCCTGGGCATATACATTTAAGATCCCTTGCCGAGGCCATAAAAAAGGGTATATATGCAAATGGAGGAACTGCCTTTGAGTTTAATACCATGGCNATCTGTGNTGGTATAGCAATGGGACATGAGGGTATGAGATATTCCCTACCTTCCAGAGAGNTTATTGCAGATACTGTGGAGAGTATGGCAAAGGCCCATGGCTTTGATGGATTAGTACTTATTCCCTCCTGTGATAAAATAGTACCTGGTATGATAATGGGAGCCCTGAGATTGAATATTCCCTTTNTAGTTGTTACTGGGGGCCCCATGCTCCCTGGAGAGATCCATGGAAAGAAGTACGACTTGATAAGTGTATTTGAGGGGGCAGGGGCCTATCAAGCAGGTAAGATAAGTGAGGAGGAATTAAAGGACATTGAAGATTGTGCCTGCCCTGGGGCAGGGAGTTGTTCTGGATTATTTACTGCCAACAGTATGGCCTGTCTAACTGAGGCCCTTGGTCTATCCCTTCCAATGTGTGCCACAACCCATGCAGTGGATGCCCAAAAGATAAGAATAGGCAAAAAAAGTGGAAAGGTGGTGGTGGATTTAATAAGAAAAAATATAAAACCCACTGACATACTAACAAAGGAATCCTTTGAAAATGCCATATTGGTGGATTTAGCATTGGGGGGTTCCACAAATACAACATTGCATATCCCAGCCATAGCTAGTNAGATAGAGAGGGGATTTATAACCCTTGAGGATTTTGATAGATTAAGTGATGAGGTTCCCCATATAGCCTCAATTAGGCCAGGGGGAAATCACTTTATGTTGGACCTACATAGGGCTGGGGGTATTCCTGCAGTGTTGAAGGTATTAGAGGATAAAATAAGGGATGCAAAAACCATAAGTGGAAAGAGTATTAGGGAGATTATAGGAGAGGTTAAATATATTGACTATGATATAATAAGGCCCATAGACAAACCTGTACATAAGGAGGCAGGTTTAAGAATCCTGAAGGGAAACCTTGCCCCAAAAGGAGCAGTTGTTAAAATTGGAGCAGTTAATCCNAAGATGTATAAACATGAGGGGCCAGCAAGGGTATTTAACTCTGAGGAGGAATCCATAAAGGCAATACTTGGGGGGGAAATTAAGGAGGGGGATGTGGTAGTAATAAGATATGAGGGTCCTGCAGGGGGACCTGGAATGAAGGAGATGCTTGCCCCAACCTCTGCTATATGTGGTATGGGATTGGATGATAGTGTAGCCCTTATTACAGATGGTAGGTTTAGTGGAGGAAGTAGGGGTCCATGTATAGGCCATATATCTCCAGAGGCCATGGCTGGAGGGCCTATAGCCATAGTGGAGGAAGGGGATATAATATCCATAGACATGATAGGCAAAAGTATCCAATTAAAGGTATCAGAGGATGAAATCAAAAGGAGATTATCAAAATGGGAAAAACCAGAAGTAGAGGTTAAAAGAGGGTACTTATCCAGATATGCAAGATTGGTTACCTCAGCAGATGAGGGGGCAATATTAAAATAATAATTATGAAATAAAACATTTATAGTAAGTAAAAAAATTTAATTTCAAAAAAAAACCATAAAAAATAAAATAATAATAAAATAAAAATTAATAAAAAAATAAAATATTAATAAAAAAATAATAAAAATATTAAAATTATAAAATTAATAAATAATTTATTGTTAAAAGCATGATTTCTTAAACTATAATCTAAATATAAAAATAAAAAAAATATTAAAAAAATAAAAATAAAAATAATTAAAAAAATAAATATAAAAAAATTAAAAAATAATAAAATAAAAAATAAATAATAGAGAATAATTAAGACAAAAATAGAAAAATTTAATTTTAAAATCTTAAGAAAGGTAAAAATCTTTACTTATATTGTCCCCCCTTAATAATTCTAAGAACTGGGGAAAAGGATAATTCTTCCTAAGGTTGCATTATAAAGTTTATAATTAATCTAAGGTAGGGATTTAAAATATTCTNTTTATTAATATTTTATATTTTTATTTTTTTATTATAGTTAAGAACATAATTTTTTAAACCATAATCTAAATATAAAAATTAAAAAAATTAAAAATAAAAAATAATAAAAAAATTTAAAAAAATTAAAAATTAAAAAAATAAAATTAAAATAACCTAAATCCTAAGATATAGGGAAAAATTAAGTATTTAAAGAAATAAAAAGGAAGCAAATATTTAAAAATTAGAAATCCCATTTAACATACCCTCCTCCCCCCCACACTCCTAGGCACTGGATGTCGAGGAAACCCCATAAGTATATGGCACTATATCCCTAATAGGTTTAAAATTTATGTCCTTGATTATAAATAAAATAAAAAAATTTTGAAATATCTAAAAAGAAGCAAATATATAAAAAATTAGGACTCCCATATTGCCCCCTTACGTTCCTAAGCACTGAGAGAGCAGGTAAAATCCCTATAGGATTAATTATAAAAGTTCATAATAGGCTAAGGCAGGATTTAAAATATATCCCTTTATTAATGTTTTACATCCCTTATTATTTTTATTATATTATTTATTTTAAATTATAAGTTTAAAATATTATATTCTTGGCTATAATATTAAAAATACCTACTATATTAAGACTTATAGATTATTTATTTTAAAGATTATTCTAACTATTTTATTTTTAATTTTTACATCATTAATAAAAAGTGATAGTATGCTAATGGAGTATGATATAAAAACCCATAAAAGGGAGGAATTAATAGATATTACAGAGCATATACTCCAATCCATAAGAAAATCCAATATAAAAGAGGGAATTGTTATAGTATTCACTCCCCACACTACTGCAGCCCTTACAATAAATGAAAATGCAGATCCTTCAGTTAAAGAGGATATTTTGGAGTTTCTAAATAGAAAAATATCCAAAGAATGCAATATATTTACACACTTAGAGGGTAATTCTGATGCCCATATAAAAAGTTCCCTATTTGGAACTTCCCTAAGTTTGATTGTATCAAGGGGGCAATTACTCCTTGGAACCTGGCAGGGGATATACTTCTGTGAATTTGATGGACCTAGGAGTAGGAGATTCTATGTAAAAATCATAAGGGATAATCTATGATAAAAAAAATAAGTGTCTTAGTATGGAAGGGCACTCCAGAGATTAAAGAGGACTATATATGTATTGAAAGGGAATATAATATATACATTAACAATAAAAGAATATCAAAAATAACTGCATCCCCTGAGAATTTAAAGGAACTTGGAGTGGGCCATGCTATTGCCGAAGGTTATCTAAAAGGGATAGAGGTTAAAGATGTCCATATAAAGGATAATAATATAGTAGTGAATGCCTATAATTCAAATAGCACGAATAATAACATGGCAACTTATAAAAGTAATAAAATTAATAAAACACCTATTAAATTGCCCCTGAGTACTATTTTAAAGATTATGGGAGATATGCCAAGAGATAAAAAAATATGGGAATTAACAGGAGGTACCCACTGGGCATGCCTATATGACTTAAATGGAAATAAAATAGTTTCCATTGAGGATATAGGTAGGCATAGTGCAGTGGATAAAGTAATTGGTTATGGGATATTAAGGGGCATGGATCTAAGGGATAAAATTCTTGTATCAAGTGGTAGGCAACCTTACATGATGGTAAATAAGGCTATAAACGCAAAAATACCTGTAATAATATCAAAATCCCCTTCAATGGATAGGGGAATTGAATTGGCAAGGAAAAATAATTTAATTTTAATAGGTTTTGCAAGGGGAAGTAGATTTACAGTATATAGTGGCCATGAGAGGATACTATTTAATCAATAAAAGAATGGGTTAAATTATTTATTTTATCCAATATGATCTTTATATCTGTTCTTTTAGTGATTTCTACCTTTTTTTCAATAAGTTCATTTAATTTATTTCTTAAATCTTTAATATCTTTGGAGTTCTCTAAAAGTTCCTTAAAAAATTCCATATTTTCAATATAGGGAGCAATATTTGTTAAAAGATCTTCCTTTTCCTTAGGGTCCATAGTATCTCCTTTTTTATTATTATTTTATTATTATAAATATTTTTTAATTATCTTTACTATTTATTTTATTATTTTTATTGTTTATTTTATTATTTTTATTATTTATTTCATTATTTTTCACTTCCTTTTTTTCTCTATTTAATATGGCTATTTCCCTTACAACTATAGTTATTTCCCTTTCAATATTCTCTATTTTTGTATATATCCTATATATAAGATAGAAAAGTATTATAATGGCAACATATAATACAACATCTACCCCTCTTCCCACACCAGTTAATGTGGCCAAATAACTCATAGTTCTTGGAAATACTACAATCAATATAACCAAGGTCCAGATAAATATCCAAAATATGGCAGATTCTCTACTTATTTTATTATTCCTCAATTGCACTATAACTTTAAACACAGCAAAAATAGCAAAGATTAGGGCAAGTACTTGAATAATTTGCATAATATCCCTACCATGGGTGTTAATTAATTCCTACTTAGGAAATAATTATATAACATTACTACATTATACATAATGATTAAATTTTTTTATTTTTTTAATATTATCTTATGTGTATTATATAATGCATGTTAATCCCATATATAAATCTATAATATTTTTAATTTATTTAAAAAACTATAAATAATAAGGTAGTGTAATTGAATAAATAATTTTAAAATATTTAGTACAAACATANAAATAAATATTAAATATTTTTTATATTTTAAAATATTATAATACAAGGGAGATAATAATGATACAAAAATGTATATCCTGTGGAAAAGAATATCCAATTGATGATATAATATATACCTGCCAATGTGGGAACTTATTAGAGGTCCTATATGACTATGAGGATATAAGGGAAAAAATATCTAAGGAAGGATTTAGAAAAAGGGAAATTGGTGTTTGGAGATATTTAGAATATCTTCCAGTAGAAAATCCAAAAAAAATAGTATCCCTCTATGAGGGGGGAACACCCCTATATAGGTGCGACAACCTTGCCAAAGAATTAGGATTAAAGGAACTTTATGTAAAAAACGAAGGTGCCAATCCAACAGGAAGTTTTAAGGACAGGGGCATGACTGTGGGAGTCACTAGGGCAAATGAGTTAAATATTGAGGTTGTTGGTTGTGCCTCTACAGGTAATACCTCAGCCTCCCTTGCAGCCTACTCTGCAAGGGCGGGGAAGAAATGTATAGTATTACTTCCTGGAGGAAATGTTGCATTGGGAAAACTTGCTCAGGCAATGTTCTATGGTGCAAAGGTTATTCAAATTGAGGGGAATTTTGATGAGGCCTTGGAAATGGTAATAAAACTTGCAGAGGATAAAAAACTTTACCTATTGAATTCCATAAATCCCTTTAGATTGGAAGGGCAAAAAACCATTGGTTTTGAAATATGTGATCAATTAGATTGGCAATTGCCAGATAGGGTAATACTACCTGTGGGAAATGCAGGAAACATAAGTGCCATATGGAAGGGATTTAAGGAATTTAAAGAAACAGGTATAATAGAGGATCTTCCAAAGATGACAGGTATTCAGGCAGAAGGAGCAAAACCTATTGTTGAGGCATTTAAAAAGGGATCCAAAACAATAGTGCCAGAGGAAAATCCTGAAACCATAGCAACTGCAATAAGAATAGGAAATCCAGTTAATTATCCAAAGGCCCTTGATGCAATATATTCCTCCAAGGGCTTTGCAGAGAGTGTAAGTGATAGGGAGATCACAGAGGCTCAGAAACTCCTTGCGAGAAAAGAGGGAATATTTGTTGAACCTGCATCGGCGGCATCAATAGCAGGATTGATAAAATTAATTGACATGGAAATTGTGGATAGGGATGAAAAAATTGTATGTATTACAACAGGTAATGGATTAAAGGATCCAGATGCTGCCATAAGGGCAAGTGAGAGGCCCATTGAGATTGAGTGTGATATGGACATACTTCAAAATATCATAGAGGGCTAAGAGATAAATAAAATAAAATAAATAAAAAAATTAAAAATAATAAAAAAAATTTAAAAAATAAAATAAAAATTATTTTAAAATAAAAAAATAAAATTAAAACATCTAAAAAAAATAAAATTAATCTAAATCTTAAGATATAAGAGAAAAAGAAAATATTTAAAGATATGAAGAAAAGTAAATGCTTAGAGTAAATACTTAAAAAGTAGAAATTCCATGCCAACATCCCCCTCTCTCTCACACTCCTAAGCACTGGAAGTGCAGGGGGAAATCCTTTAGATATGGGGATTGTTATATCCCTAATAAATTTAAAATGTTTATATGTTTGACCATATTTATAATAAATAAAAAATCTTAATCCAAAAGAACAATAAAAAATATTATTATTAAAAAAATAAATTATAATGAACAATCAATAAAATTCTAAAGATAATAAGATTTTAAAATACATAAAGGAAATAAAAATACAAAAGGTAAAATCCCATAATTCTCCTTGGTATTCCTAAGCACTAAGGAAAGAATGGAACCCCCTAAGGATTATAAGTTTATAGTCAAGAATATAATTTCTTAAACCATATCTAATATAAAAAAATAAAAATTAAAAAAATAAAATTAATAAAAAAAAAGAATTTAAAAAAATAAATAAAATGAAAAATATAAAATAGTATAATAAAAAAATAATCTAAATCTAAGGATATAAGAGAAAAAGTAAAATACTGTTATAAGAGAAAAAAATAAGCACTTAAAAAGTAGAAACTCTATATACTATCCTCCCTCCTTACTCTCCTAAGCACTGGAAGTGCAGAGGAGGTCCTTTAAGTATTAGACATTAATACACTTACAATAAGTTTAATGAATTATGTGTTTTACTATATATATTTATGCACTTGATTATACTTTTAAAAATAAAATGATTAAATAAATGATTAAATAATAATAAAAATTAAAAGACATTTATAAAAATAATAGATTATGTATTTATAATTAAAAAATTAGGAGGTATTTCTATGAATAAAATTATAGAGGGTAAAACATGGGTATTTGGAGATAATATTGATACAGATGCCATTCTTCCTGCAAGGTATTTGATATATACCACAGAGGAGGAGTTGGCAAAGTATGCAATGACAGGAGTGGATCCTGAATTTCCCAGTAAAGCAGATAGGGGAGATATTATTGTAGGTGGGAAGAATTTTGGATCAGGAAGTTCTAGGGAGCATGCCCCAATGGGATTAAAAGGATTAGGTATTTCCTTAGTTATTGCCGAAAGTTTTGCAAGGATATTTTATAGAAATGCCATAAACATTGGCCTTCCATTGTTGGAATGTAAAGATATAACCAAGCATGTTAAAGAGGGGGATATATTAAGAGTGGATTTAAATGAAGGTACTATAAAGAACATTACCTCTGGAAAGGAATTAAAGGGCCAAAAACTTCCAGATTTTATGATGGATATATTAAATGAAGGGGGTTTAATGCCCTATTTAAAAAAGAAAATGTGTAATGAAGGATAAAATATAGAATATTGCAAAAATATAATTTTTTAAAAATGATATAGTTTTAAAAAAATGATTATAACATAAGAAACTTTAATTTCAAAAAATCCAATAAAAAAATAAAAAAATATATATTTAAAAATTTTATTTTTTAAAAAAATTTATTTTAAAATATAAATATAATTATAGTCAAGGACATAATAATTTAAACCTATTATGGGTATAGTATCTATACTTAAAGGGTTTCCTCTGCACTTCCAGTGCTTAGGGGTGTAGGGGGAGGAAGGTAAGTTATGGGATTTCTACTTTTTAAATATTTGCTTCCTTTTTATTTCTTTAAAAATTTAATTTTTTCCTATGTTTTAAGATTTATATTATTTTAATTTTATTTTTTTTAATTTATTTTTAATTATTTTTTTATCTATTTTTATTTTTTTAATTTTTTATATCAAATTAGGTTTAAGAAATTATGTTCTTAACTATAATAGAAAATAAATAAAATTTAAAAATATAAAATACCTAAAGGGATTTATATACAAAAAGTAAAAATCCTATTATTAATTTTTTTAATATCTGGTATTAAGAGAATAAGCAGAATCTTTTTAGGATAATTAGAAAAGTTATTGATCTAAGATAGGAATTTAAATATTTCTCTTTGTTTAAATATTCCTATCTGTTTTTATTTTAATTCTTATATCTTATTTTTAATTATTTTTATATAACTATCTTATATATTATAGAATTTCTTTTTTTAATTTAATTATAAAGAAATATTTTTAAAAAAATTTAAAAAATTTTTATTTTAAAAAAATAATTTATTTTTTATTAATATTATACCATTTCCTCTTCAGGATAGGCTGGTAACTTATGCTCTGCTAAATCAAGACCTACTTTCTCCTCCTCCTCAGATACTCTAAGCCCTCCTGTTGCTACTCCAATTACCTTACCAAGTATGAAACCCAAACCTGTACCATATACTATACAGAATATGGATGCAATTACTTGATTAATTAAGTTAATGTCCTGTCCTGTACCTCCCAAGGCTGTCATTCCAAAGATTCCTGCCAATATGGCTCCAATAACTCCTGCAGTTCCATGAACTGGTACAACACCACATACATCATCCAATTTAAGGTTTTCCAAGAGTTTATACACAAGGGGCACCTGAGCACCTGCAATAAGACCGATTATTAATCCCCCTATTGGGCTAACTATGTCAGTTCCTGCACAGATTGCCACCAATCCTGCAACTAAACCATTGACTGTAAATAAAACATCCTTTTTTGAGGTTATAAGGGCTCCAATACCTCCCCCAGCCATGGCAAGTGTTGTAGTGGCACATACTAATCCACTTATACTTCCCAATTCCAAAGAACTACCAACATTGAATCCATACCATCCTATGGCCAAGGCAAAGGCTCCAAAGACTGCCATAGGTATGTTATGCCCCAATATTGGCACAGGCACTCCATCTTTAAATCTTCCAATTCTTGGACCTAATGCTGCAATGGCCCCTAAGGCTAAAAATCCCCCTAAACCATGGACTATTAAACTTCCAGCATAATCATGCCAAGATATTATACCTGCACCCCAGGGACCCAAATACACAAACAATGGATATAGGAATGCTGTAATTATTATTGAAATCAATAGATAGGAGTTGAATTTTATTCTCTCGGCAACTCCCCCTGAAACTATGGTGGCTGCCGTTGCTGCAAACACTAAACCAAAGAACCAATTTGCCAATTCAAGACCATTGTTTTCTAAAAATGGTGTTGCACTAACTATATTTCCCCACCAGGCCATAAAATCACTTGGATTCAATGAAGTACATAATACATAACCTATTAATAACCAGGATACACATCCAACTAACCAATCCACTACGTTTTTCATCATAACATTATTTACGTTTTTACTTCTAACTTGGCCACCTTCAAGCATGGCAAATCCTAATTGCATTAAAAATACTAATACTCCCATAATAACTAAGAAAAATACATCTCCCGCTGTAGTTAATTGAGTAAGTGCCTCAACTATTGTACTTCCATCTGCCATTTTATCACCATATTATATTAGTAATATTTTTTTATTTACACTGCATCATCGTCTTTTTCACCAGTTCTAACCCTTACAACAGATTCCACAGGTATTACGAATATCTTACCATCACCATGTTTTCCTGTTTTGGCATTTTCACAGATAATTTTAATTACCTTTTCAACATCAGAATCCTTAACAACAATTTCAAGTTTTATTTTAGGTAGCATATCAACAGTATATTCTCTTCCACGGTATCTTTCAGTGATTCCTCCTTGTATTCCTCTACCCTTTACTTCACTAATTGTCATACCTATATACCCAGCATCTGCAAGTGCATTTTTAACAATATCTACCCTCTCTGGTCTTATTATGCTCTCAATTTTTTTCATATTATCACCAAGTTATATAAGAATAGGAATTCCTATTCCTAACTATATATTTATAGTATATATACTTTTTCATAATTAAATAATTTAAATAAATGGATGTACTGTTATAAAGGAATTTAAAAAATAAAATAAATAATAAAAAAATAATTTAAAAAATAAATGGCCAAACAAAACCACTTATAATAAATAAAAAATAATTCTCATTAGGATATCTATAAAAAATAATAAAAAATCATAAGAAATACTAAAAAATTAAATTTCAAAAAAAAACTCCATAAAAGGATAAAAAATTATTAAAAAAATTTAAAATATTATATCTAAAAATTTAAAATTATAAAATATTTATCATCCTTCTATTTTATTTATTACAACATCTTATAATTATTTTTTATTTTTTTTATTTTATAGATTATAAGAAGGTTTTAGGGCTATAATCTAAAAAATAATTAATGCATTACTTTATCCTTATGCCATTTACCTTCTTAGACTTCCAAGAGTATCTCTTTATTCTTTTACTAACTCCAAAGCCACATGCTGAACAGGCTTTTTTTCTAATGTGATAGGATCTTCTACCACATCTCCTGCATACTATATGATTGGATCCTTTATTATGCTTACCCTGAGAAGGGGTACCCTTACTCATTTTTTCACCGTGTTTTAATATTTTTAATTATTATAGGGATACGAACAATACATTGTCCCCTCTAATTACAATCAATTGAAACTCCTTATCCTCTTTATCAAATTTTGCATTTTCAAGGGCTATGTTTATATGTAAATCATAGGCCTTAAGTTTTCCCTTTACTACACTACCATCTTTTAAATAAACAGTCACATTTGTATTAATGGATTTACCTAATGCATCCAATGGTCTTTGAGTATCTATCATTAATTCACCCCAAGAATAGGTTATTTTTTAAATATCTTTATAATAAATTTATGCCCAACAATAAATATATAAATCTATGCATTTTAAGATATAATTTTAATAAAATAATTTAATAAATAAATGTCGGACACATAAAATATTTTAAACTTATTATAAGTCTTAGTATTCCTAATACTTAAAGAGTTTCCTCTGCACTTCCATTACTTAGGAGTGTAGGAGGACGGAAGATAGTAATAGAGGGATTACTTTTTTAGTTTTCTTTATTTCTTTAAGTAGTATGGATTAAGTATTTACTTTCTCTCATCATATTATTAAGCATTTTATTTTTCTTTATATCTTAGGATTTAGATTATTTTATTATTTTTTTAATTTTTTATTTTTTATTGAATATATGGGGGTTTAGAAAATTTTTTATGTTTTTGATTATTATTTTATCTTTGTGATTTATTTTCATGATACAAAGGGGTCCATTTAAGTCTTCTTGCAACCCTTTTAAGTCTATAGTTTTTTTCACATTTTGAAGAGCAGAAAAACATTATGGAACCATCTTTTTTTACATATTTTTTTCCAGTTCCAGGCTCAATTTTTCCACCACAAAAACTACATGTTTTCCATTCCATATTTATTCACCTATCTCCTTCTACCTAATGGCTTTGCTTCCCTTTCAGTTTCTCTAAGCATTATTATATCTCCAACTTTAATAGGCCCTTTAACATTTCTTGTTAAAATACGGCCAGTATCCTTTCCACCAAGTATTTTACATCTTACCTGGAATATTTCTCCAGTTACCCCAGTTCTTCCAGTTACTTGGAGGACTTCTGCGGCAGTGGCTTCCTTATATACCATGTCATCAGACATTTAATCACCTTTATGGGAATATTTTTTATTTTCTATATTTATTCCTTTAATGAATTTATTTTTTCCACCAATTCTCCTAATTCAGAGGAGTCTCCTTCAACAATAATTGCTGCGGCAGATGTTGGTACTTCCAAACCTATGGCCTTTCCCAATTGTTCCTTTGTGGATATGTATGTATAGGGAATATTCTTTTCTTCACAGATTAAAGGGATATGTGCAACAATTTCCTCAGGCTGAACATCCTTTGCCAAAACCACTAACTTAGCAGTGTTTCTTTCAACAGATTTTGTTACTTCATTTGCTCCCTTTTTAACTTTTTCGCTCTTTGATAGTATTTCTATGGTTTTTTCTTCTATTTCTTGTGGTACATCGAATTTTACATAAATAGCCATGGTATTCCTCCTTCATTTTTTAAAATAAGTTTTTCATCCGGATTGTTCCCACTCATATCATCATGGTTTTAAAAAGAGTGGATAGTGCTCTATTATATTAAGTAATATATATATGTTATGGTAGTTAGAGAGTGTCCAACATAATTAAATAATAAAAAATAATTTAAAATAAAAATAAAAGATTAATTAAAATTATAAAAATAATCTAATCTTAAATAAAAAACATAAAATAAAAAATAACCTAAAAATCCAATAAATGGAAAAAATAAAATATTTAAAAATATAAAAGAAAAATATCTAAAAAAAATACTTAATTATACCACTTAAAAATAGAAGATAATAAAAAAATAGAAATTCTCTACTGCCATCTACCTCCTACTATGCTCCTAAGCACTGGATGTTTAAAAGTTGTTCTTTAAGTATAGGATCACCATATCATATTGGGTTTAAAATATTATGTGCCTAATGATAAATAGAAATTATTTAGCAATCCTAATACTTAAAGAGTTTCCCCTGCACTTCCATTACTTAGGAGTGTAGGGGAAAGGGAGATAGTAATAGAGGGATTACTTTTTTAGTTTTCTTTATTTCTTTAAGTAGTATGGATTAAGTATTTACTTTCCTTTTTATCTTTGAGTATTTATTTTTTAGGTATTAATCTTTCTTCATCTTTGGATTTAGATTAATTTTATTATTTTTTTAGATTATTTTAATTTTATTTTTTTATTATTTTTATTTTTTTATATTTATGGATAGGTTTAAATTATGCTTTTGACTATAATATATATTTTTTTAATAAATTTCCACAGAATGGGCACATTTTTTTGCATTCTCCCTAGCAGAGTTTATATTTTCACCCCATGCTAATGCAACTCCCATTCTTCTTCCAACCCTTGCCAAGGGTTTGCCAAATATTCTAAGGCTTGTATTTGGAATACTTAGAGCCTGGGATATATCATACTGGGGAGCCCATTTATTGATGTTGGATTTAATCACATGACTTGCCCCTGCAGGTACAATTAACTCTATATTTAGGGGTAATCCCAACAAACTTCTTAAATGTATTTCAAATTGGCTCATATTTTGAGTAATCATTGTAACCATCCCAGTATCATGGGGCCTTGGGGAAACTTCACTGAATATTACTTCATTATCCTTAATAAAGAGTTCTACCCCATATATCCCTCTACCTCCCAACATGGTAACCACCTTATAGGCCATATTTTGGGCCTCCCTTAGGAGTTCCTCAGGCATTGGATGGGGTTGCCAACTTTCGTGATAATCTCCATCAATCTGAATATGGCCAATAGGAGGACAGAATTTAATTCCCTCCTCAGTTTTTGCAGTTAGTAATGTTATTTCATAATCAAAATCTATAAATTCCTCCACTATTACTTTAGAACCTAAGCCCCTTGCAGAAATTTTTGCATAGTTCCAGGCCTTCTCAATATCTTCCTTTTTTCTAACAATACTTTGGCCCTTTCCAGAGGAGGACATTATGGGCTTAACAACACAGGGCATTCCCAAATAATCCACTGCATCCCTTAACTCCTCCAAAGATTCTGCAAATCTATATTTAGCAGTTTTTAAATTGAGTCTTTCAGCAGTTAATCTACGAATACCCTCTCTGTCCATTGTTATTTTTGTGGCACTGGCAGTAGGAACTACTCTATGCCCAAATTCCTCCATTTCCACAAGTAGGTCTGTGTTTATGGCCTCTATTTCTGGTATAATATAATCGGGAATTTCCCTCTCGATGATAGCCCTTAAACCTTCTCCATCCCTCATATCTACTACATAACTTCTATGGGCAACTTGCATTGCAGGAGCATGTTGATACCTATCCACAACAATACATTCTAAGCCTAATCTCTGGCCCTCTATAACTATTTCCTTGCCTAACTCTCCACCACCTAATAATAATATCTTGGTGGCATTTGAAAATAAGGGGGTTCCTAACCTCATAACTTCACCAAAGATTTTTTTAATTATTTTATTATTTTATCCTTTTTATTTACTTTTATTCCCTATAATAATTTTATACTTTATACTCCCTTTTTTACTATTGTATGTATTATAACTGTTGTTTATTTTTATAATAATAAATTTTATATTAATTTTTTATTTTTTAAATAAATTTTTAAAATTATTAATTTAATTTCATTTTTTTATATTCCATATTTTTAATCATAATTTTTTATTTTTTTTTAATTAATTTATTATAATTTTGTATTATCTCTTAACTATTTCCTTAATCTCTTATAATATTGAATATTTTTATATAACAATAAACATATGGAATAACCTTAAATTATTTAAAGAATAAAAATTTATTTTAATATTTAAAAATTATAATTAAGCACATAAAAAACATTTTAATAAAAACCTATAAAAAAATAAAATAAAATATTAAAATAAAATAATAATATATTTTAAAATTAATATTATGAAGGAAAAATGCAATAAAAAAATAGAAAATAAAAATATATATGCCTAAAAATAGTAAAAACATAAAAAATTAAAAATTCCATATTTTATCCTTCCCAATACTCTAAGCACTAAGAGAGTAGATGGAATTCCTTAAAAGGATACACATTATAAAAGTCATACAAAGACAGATCTCAAAGTATCCCTTTTTATATTTTACCCTCTTTTATTTATATATAAATTATTATAGTTTAAGAAGTTGTGATTAACTATAAATTTAATCTACATTTACATTATTTTTTAATTTTTAATAATTATTTTATTTAATGTTATTTAATCTTTAATTATGGATATATTAAATCTATTTAAAAAAGGGGATTTTATGGATTTAAGAGAAATAGTTAATGAGTTAAAGAACTTCGAAGGCATTACACGAAAAAAAGGAATAAAGGAGATAATATCCACTTTTAAATTTAATGACAGGGATTATAATTTTAATATAATATCTGATTTTGGAGATGATGCTGCAATAATTGCCATTAATGATAAAGATGCCTTACTATTGGCGGCTGATGGTATATGGGGCAAAATATTAGAGGTGGATCCTTGGTGGGCAGGCTATTGTTCAGTATTGGTAAATGCCAATGATATAGCAGCCATGGGAGGTAAGCCTATAGGTATGACAAGTATAATTGGTATAAGGGATTGGAAAATATGTAAAGAGATTTTAAAGGGTATAAATTACGGTGTAGATAAGTTTGGCATACCCATGGTTGGAGGGCATACCCATCCAGATGCCAATTGCAATGTTTTAGATGTTTCAATAACTGGTATTGTGGATAAAAATAATATCTTAAAGAGTAATAGTGCAAAGGTTGGAGATAAAATAGTATTTGCCTATGATTTAGAGGGAAAGATTTATGAAAAATTTGATTTAAACTGGGATACTACCACCATGAAATCAAAAAAATTAGTAAGGGACCAATTAAAGGCCCTTGAAGTTGTTGGAGAGAGAAAACTTGCCAATGCCTGTAAAGACATAAGTAATCCTGGGGCCTTAGGTACCTTAGGCATGCTTTTGGAGGCCTCTAAAAAGGGAGGTCGTGTGGATATAAGAAATATACCTAAGCCTGAAAATATTCCACTAATTCAGTGGTTAAAGATATATCCTGGATGTGGGTTTGTATTCACTGCCTTGGAAAAGGATATTCCTGCCTTAAAAGAGATTTTAGAGGAAGTAAATATTACTGCCGAGGTTTGTGGGGAGGTTATTAAAGAGAGAAAACTTATAATACATGATGGAAGGAATAAAGAGGTTTTATTTGATTTTAATAAGGAGTACATCTGTGGATGCTAATTTTAAATTCTTTTCTTTTCTATGGCCACTATAGACCTATCGGAACATGTAAAACATGGATCACAACTTGTTATAATTAACTCTGCATCAGATACATGATATCCCTTTAATATGGCCTCCATACAGGCTAAATTGGTCTCTGTAGGAGTTCTTACCTTTGATTGAGTTACCCTACCTTCACTATTTATACCATAGGAATAATACACCTGCCCCCTCTGGGCCTCATTATAGGTATCTATAGGTTTAAATTCTGTTATTTCGTAGTTAGGATTGTAAAATTCCTTTGGTAGATCATAAAGACCCTTTAAGGCCTGTCTTATTATCTTAGTACTTTCAAAACACTCATACATTCTTACAAGTATCCTTGATAGAACATCCCCATCATCTAATATTATCTCCTCAAATTCAAAGGGGTCGTACTCAGGAACATAACCCATCTTTCTCAAATCACTCTTTATGCCACTACCCCTGGCAGTGGGACCTAATGCGTGATACTTTGAGGCGATCTTTCTATCCATTACCCCAATATCCTTCATACGGGAAACTAATAGGGGATCATTTAAGGTTCTATCAAGGAGTACTTTCATTTTTTCATCAAATTTATCCATTCTCTCAATGAGGTTAGGAATATGTTTATCAGGTATGTTGCATCTTGGTCTTATTCCCCCTATTACAGGACAGGAGTATTGAATCCTACTTCCACTTATATCAAATAGTGTTTGCAATATGGGCTCTCTAAGCATAAAGGCCCTCATGGACATGGTTTCATGGCCCAATACCTCAAAGGCATGGCCAAATAACAATGTATGGGAATGTAATCTCTCCAATTCCTCCACTATTACCCTTATGTAATTTGCCCTCTCTGGAATCTCAATATTACTACCTATTTCAGCAACCCTAACCCCACACCATAGATGAATATGGGAACATATACCACATATTTTTTCAGTAAGTATTGTGGCCTTTTCTGGAGGTAATCCCTCCATAAGAAGTTCTACGCCCCTATAATTAACACCTATTATAAGTTCTGCATCCTTTACTATTTCATCCTCAATAAACAATCTTAATCTATGGGGTTCAAGTATTGAAGAATGAATAGGACCTATGGCTATCTCACCTTCATACATAATATATCACTTTTATATTATTTTTAATTTTTTTAATGAAATAAATAATTATATTAAATCTTAACCTTAATTTATAATCCCTTATGTGATAAGAATAAAAAAGAATAAAATAATAAAGAGAAGTACTTAAGTACTACTTGTATTACTTAAATTATAGTCAAACATAATACTTCTAAAATTATAATATTATAATAAAAATAATAAAGTACCAATAAAGAGAGATACTTTAATTCCCTATCTTGGCTAATACAACTTCATAATATAGTCCTGTCAAAGAATTATCTACTCTCCCAGTACTTAAGGGTATTGAGGAGAGTAATGGAGATTTTTACTTTTTGTTATCTACTTCTTTTAAGTATTTTTAAAATCTTAGGTTTTTTATTTTATTATTTTTTATTTTTTTATATTTTTTTATTTATAGTTTAAGCGTTTTTTGTGTTTTTATAAATATTTTAATAAAATACTTTGGATCTGATAAACTATTAATTTTCATTATTAATAATGATAATTATTTTTATAATTCTATTTAAAAATAAACTTTATAAAAGTAATATTATACATCTGTATAATAGTAGAGTGCATATAATTATTTTTAAATATATTGGATATTAAATAGATAAAAGAGGTGATAAAATGGTTATGAATGCTAAGGATTTTAACCAAGATTTTCCAAAAAAATTAATAGAAATTGGAGAAAACTTAGGAGAGGGGGAAGTAATAAATTCATTTGGTAGATGTTATCAATGTGGAACCTGTACAGGAGGATGCCCAAGTGGGAGAATAACAGCATATCGTACAAGAAAATTAATAAGGGCAGCAATATTTGGATATGGAGATTACATAAAAAGTGAAGATCTTTGGAAATGTACAACATGCTACACCTGTTATGAAAGATGCCCAAGGGATGTAAAGATTACAGAGATTATTAAGGCCATGAGAAATATTGCCTTTCAGATGGGATATGTGGCCCTTGCCCATAGAAAAACTGGATTGTATGTTTATTTAACAGGCCATGCTGTGCCCGTAAATGATGAAATAAAGGAAGTTAGAAAAAAATTAGGCTTAACTGAGGTACCTCCTACAACCCATAAATATCCTGATGTATTGGAACACATGAGAGGTATTATGGAGGATAGTGGTTTTTGTGAAAATGCTGGAATAGATCCTGAAACAAAAAAATTGGGAGAAATTAAAATAAAGGATTGGTCAAATTAGGGCGTTAATATAAAATAAAATAATTAAAAAAAATATAAAATAATGAAATTAATAATTATTAAAAAAAATAAAAAAAATAATTTAAAAAAATTAAAAAGAATAAAAAATAAGAATAAAAAAATAAAAAAATAAAATATAATAAAAATATATAAAATAAAATTAAAGTTAATAAATATAAAAAAGTAATTATTTATTAAAAAATTTAGGGGAAACCCTCAATAGGAAATAAAACCCAATATCATCTATAAGTAATATTATAAAAATGGTGAAATCATGAAAGATTTGGAGTATTTATTCTTTTTGGGATGTATAGCACCTAATAGATATCCAGGTATAGAGAGTGCAACCTATAAGGCCTTGGATAAATTGGGTATAAAATTACATCCATTTGAAAAGGCCTCATGCTGTCCAGCACCAGGGGTTTTCGGTTCCTTTGACTTACCAACATGGCTAACCCTTGCAGCAAGAAACCTATGTGTTGCAGAGGAAAATGAAATGGATGTATTAACAATATGTAATGGATGCTATGGTTCCCTCTATGAGGCAAACCATATATTACATGATAATGAAAAGGCAAGGGAAAAGGTAAATAAGGCCCTTTCAAAATATGGTTATGAGTATAGGGGAACTATAAATGTAAGACACCTTCCTGAAGTATTGTATTTTGATTACGGTGCTGATGCAATTGCTGAAAAGGTTGAAAGGCCCCTTGATTTAAATATTGCTGTTCATTATGGATGCCATTATTTAAAACCAACAGACATTAAACATATTGAAAGTGCAGAGAGGCCAAAATCCTTTGATGCCCTTGTAGAGGCAATTGGTGCTAAATCAATAAACTACATAGATAAACAGATGTGCTGTGGTGCTGGTGGAGGTGTAAGGGCAAGGGATTTGGAGACTGCATTGAATATCACAGAATCAAAAATTAAAAACATGCTTGCTGCTGGAGGGGACTGTATTACAGAGGTATGTCCTTTCTGCCACCTACAATTTGATAGGGGCCAAATAGAAATAAAGGAAAAGTTTGGAAGGGAATATTCATTGCCAGTTATCCACTACTCCCAGTTATTAGGTCTTGCCATGGGTATGAAACCTGAGGATGTTGCCCTTAACTTGCACTTTATATCCTGTGATCCAGTTCTTGAAAAATTAGGGTTATTGGAATAATTTTAAATTTTTTTATTTTTTATTATAATTTATTCTTTTTATTATATTATTTTTAGATCACAAATTTAGAATATTATATTTACCATTTACCATAATTGTTTATAACAATTTATTTTTTAATTTTATATTAATTAAAACCCTACTTCCCATCAAAAATAATATAAATAATAACCTATACAAACATTATGAACCCAGTAGAAAAATATACAAAAGAAATAAAAGAATAAGAGAATTAATAAAACCAGTTATAGATGAACACTATCCCTTTAAGACCAATAGGAAAACAATATCCCTGCATAACCTTATAACTTTTAATTCTTGCATCTGCACTTTAATGGGGTTATAAAGCATTCTTATACTCATTTTATTGAAGAGAAACTATTCCCAAAATTAGATATAATAAGTTGATACCACGGCTACAAGATAACCTGTGTAATAGATAGAAGGTATATTAACCTACTTTACATAAGTACTGGAAAAAAACATATTATCTATTCTCAAGGAAAAAAGGATTTTACTAAAAGGCTAAAAGAAGAAACTATCATAGGAGATAAGGGATACATTGAGCAGGGAGTTCTCTAAAAAAATGAAGAAAAAGGACGTTACATTCATTGCAGTGAAAAGAGAGAACATGATAGTGGGATATAAGGAACAGAGTACTACAGGTTCCTCTCTAAAATGAGAAAGAAAATTAACACTTTTCTCAGTTGTAGATAATTTCAGATTGATATATACAGGCCGTAAGTAGAAGGGGTCTATTTGTTAAGATTATTCTTAGTTTGATAATCTTTTAATTTCTATTCTTAATAGGTGATGGGAACTAAGGTTTAATTAATTAAATTAAAATTTATAAAAAATATCATAAAATGAGATTTATAAATAAATATAATTTATAAAATAAATAAGTTATTTTAAATGATTATCTTTTTTTAATAACATTAAATTTAATTAAATTTTTATTTTTTTATATCTTTAAACTTATAGTAATTTAAATTTATATTAAATTTGTAAATAATTAAATAACTTTACAGTTTATCAGTAGTTTTAATTTAATTCTTATCTTAGGTGAAAATATGATACTTGGAATAGATATAGGGGGGGCAAATACAAAGATAACTGAATTAAAAGATGAATCCTATAAAATCCACCATATATACTTCCCAATGTGGAAAAATAGTAAAAAACTTACAGAACTTCTAAAAAAATACAATAGCGATAATATAAAAAAGATTGGCGTAGTAATGACTGCTGAATTGGCAGATGCCTATAAAAGCAAAAGGGAGGGTGTAGAGGATATATTAAATTCCCTAAGAGATGCTTTTCCCAATAAGGAGATTTATGTTTTCGATGTAGATGGGAATTTTTTAAGTATAGAGATGGCTAAAAAGGAGTATATGAAGGTTTCTGCATCAAATTGGACTGCTACTGCCTACTTTGTAATGAAAAATATCTCCAATAACACCATACTTGTTGATATGGGCTCTACAACAACAGATATAATTCCAATTAAGAATGGAAAAATTATGGCCTATAAAACAGATCTTGAAAGATTAATGAACAATCAACTTGTATATATAGGGGCCCTTAGAACCCCTCTATCCTTTCTTGGAAATACTGTGAAGTATAAAAACTGCACCACAAACCTATCCTCAGAATACTTTTCAATAACTGGGGATATAAATATTATATTGGATAAAATAACAGATGAACAATACACCTGTGATACTCCCGATGAAGGCCCAAGGGATAAAAAAAATTGTATGATTAGAGTGGCCAGGGTTCTATGTAGTGATTTGGAACTGATAAGCGAGGAGGAAATAATTAACATCTCCTCTCAGTTCTATGAAAAACTTTTGGATAATATAGGATATAATTTATATAGAGTATCTAAAAAATATAATTTAAACAGTATTGTAATCACAGGCCTTGGGGAGATTATATTAAGGGATGTTATAAATAGGAATAATAAACGCCATGATGCTCCCTATAATATTTTATCCATTGAGGAGAAGTATGGAAGGGATGTATCCTTAAGTACCCCAAGTTTTGCAGTGGCTAAACTTCTAAGGGAGAATAATTAACTTTGTGAAACTATGGGTTATAAAAAGAATATTGGAAAAGTGAAAAAAATAAAGGAATTAGCCCTTGAAAGAATTGATATATTGATGAATCTTGCTGAAGAGGAATTTAATAAAGGAAATTATGATAGAATGAAGAGATATATCGAATTAAGTAGAAAAATTGCCATGAAGGTTAGATTACCCTTTCCAAAAAAGTGGAAAAGGAGAATATGTAAAAGTTGTAATACAATATTAATTTTTGGAAGAAATGCAAGGGTAAGAACAAAAAGTGATAAAAATTGCCCCCATGTAGCAATTAAATGTTTAAATTGTGGTAATATGGTTAAAATTCCAATGATTCGAGAAAAAAAATTAAGAAGAAGTAAAAAACATAAAATTTTAAAAAATAAAATAAAGGATAATTAAATATAAAAAAATAAAAAAGTAAACTTAATAAAAAATAATTATAGTCAAGAACATAATCCCTTAAACCATATCTCAATATAAAAAATAAAAATAAATCTAAAAAAAATAATAAAACTAATCTAAATCTTAAGATAAATGGAAAAAAATAAAATACTCAAAGATATAAAGAAAATAAATACTTAAAAAAGCAGAGGTTCCCTATCACTATCCTCCCTCCCTACACTCCTAAACACTGGAAGTGCAGATAAAATCTTTTAAGTATGGGATTAATATGTTCATAATAAGTTTAAAATGTTATGTGTTTTATTATAAAAAATAAAAAATATAAGATAATAAAATATAATTAAAAATTTAAAAAAATAAAGGATAATAAAGCAATTAAAAATAATAAATAAAAAATAAAAGATTTTAAAATATTTAAGAGGAAGTAATTTATACTAATTTAAGACAGAATTCAAAGTATTTATATCCTAATATTTAATTTCTCTATATTTTTATTTATGTTTGGATTAAATATAAAAAATTTTAAAATTAATATTGTATTAAAAACAGGTGATTTAATGGTAATTAAAGTGGCAATAACTGGAGCCCTTGGAAGAATGGGTAGTGGCATAATTAAAACATTAAATAACTATCAGGAATTTAAAATAGTATCTGCAATAGAGGCTCCCAATCATGAAAAAAAAGGGAAAGATATTGGGCAATTAATTGGCATAGGAAATATAGGGGTAAATTTAGAGACCTCTGATAACTTAGAGGAAATTTTGGATAGAACCAAACCAGATGTTTTAGTTGATTTTACTGCCCCTAAGCCCTGTGTAAATACTGTAAAAATAGCCTCATCAAAGGGAATAAAGTTAGTAATTGGAACTACTGGTTTTACCCCTGAACAAAAAAGGGAAATAAATGAGGCAATAAAAAAACATAATGTTTCTGGAGTAATCTCCCAAAATTATGCCATAGGGGTAAATATATTTTTCAAAACATTGGAATTCCTTGCAAAAAAACTTAGAGACTATGATATTGAAATACTTGAGATGCATCATAGATTTAAAAAGGATGCTCCCAGTGGAACAGCACTAAGGGCCGCTGAAATTATTATGGATAACCTAAATAGGGATTCATATATCAATTACGGTAGAGAGGGATTGATAGGGGAAAGAAAAAAAGAAGAAATATGTATTCATGCCATAAGGGGAGGGGATGTTGTAGGGGACCATACAGTTATATTTGCCGGCGATGGAGAAAGGTTGGAATTAACCCATAAGGCCAGTAGTAGGCAGGCATTTATAAATGGTGTGGTTTTGGCAATTAAATTTATTTCAGAGAGGAAAACTGGCATATATAATACCTTTGATGTTTTAGGCCTAAATGAGAATATCTAATATTTATGAAGTATTATGAAGTATTGGTGAAATTTTGAGGATATTCATATTAAAGGCAAATAGGGCTATTACCTCAGGAGATATTAATTTAAAGGATCTTCCAGGGAGTTGTGGTAGATTAGATTTAGTATGTAGATGTGTAAGTAGTGCATTCTTTCTTTCCCATGATTTACGAAGAGATACTATATTTTACTCAATACACTGTGGAGATCCAAATCCTCCAATAGCCCTAAAATTTATTGGTTCCCAATTAAAAAGAGTTAGTCCAGATGAAAGAAGTATTGCCATCTTTATTAAAAAAGCCTTGGAGAATAAGCCCTATCCATTGTGGAGGGAGAGTACTTCAGGGATATATTATGCTAAAAAGGGATTTAAAGAGATAATACTTGAAATGTTAAAGGAAGGGAAAAAAATATATTTATTGGATATGGATGGAAGGCCTATTGAACATGTACTAAACCCTGAGAATTATAGGGAAATAAAGGAAAGAGGTATTGTTTTTATATTAGGGGATCATATTGGATTAAATAAGGAGGATGAGGAATTCTTAGATGAGATTGGAGTTGAAAGAATATCAATATCTCCCTTGGAATTACATGGAAACCATTGTATTACCATTGTCCATAATGTATTGGATAAATTAGAGCATTCTATAAAATAAAAAATTAATCATAGTCCTAATCAAAATATTTATAGTAAAAAACTTTAATTCTTATTAAAGATCCCTATAAAAAAATAATAATTGTTAATAATATAAAAATAAATAAAAAATAATTATAAAAATAATAAAATAAAATTAAAGATTAATAATAATTATAATAAATAAAATAAAGGATAATTGAGATAAAAATAGATAACCTAAGATTTTAAAATACTTAAGAAAAGGTATAATCCTAAAAAAAATAAAATCCTACCATTGTCCTCCTTTGGACATTCCTAAGCACTAGGGAAAAAGGTAGAATCCTTTGACAGGATATGGGGGATAAAATATAGTAAAGAGAGATACTTTAAGACCCTACTTCATTGAGTATATCTTCATAATAATTTTTGAAGGATTCTGCCTGCTTTCTTGGTACTCAAAGTATTAAGGAGAAGAATATAGGATTTCTACTTTCTATAATTTTATTATTTATTGAGTATTTTAAAATCTTCATTTTTTATAATTTATATTTTATTTTTTTAATTTTTTTAAATTATTTTTTAATAATTTAAAACAAAGAATAATTAAAATAAAATAGAAAAATCTTAAGATTGTCAAATGCTTAAAAGAGTAAAAACATAAAAAGTAAAAGTCCTACCATTATTTCTTTATACTCCTGAGCACTGGGGGAGAAGGTATAATTATCTCAAGTGTTATTTATGAAAATTCATATTAGGCTAAGGTAGATGAACTTAAGGTATTTTTTATTAATATTTTATTATTTTTATTATTTATCATTATTTTTTTATTTTTTTGGATTATCAATTATTCTTTATTTTTTTATTTATAGTCAAGGACATAATAATTTAAACTTATTATGGGTATAGTATCTATACTTAAAGGGTTTCCTCTGACATCCAGTGCTTAGGAGTGTATGGGAAAGAAGGGCGGATTATGGAATTTCTATTTTTTAAGTATTTACTTTTCTTTTATTTCTTTAAATATTTTATTTTTTCCTATATTTTAGGGTTTTGGTTATTTTAATTTTATTTATTTTTAATTTATAATTTTTTTTATTATTTTTTTATTATTTTTGTTTTTTTAATTTTTATTAAATTATTTTTTATATTTAGATTATAGTTTAAGAAATTGTGTTCTTAACTATAATTGTAAAATACATAACATTTTTAAACTTATTATAAATACACATATACTTAAAAGATTCCCTCTGCATTTCCAGTGCTTAGGAATGTAGGGGTGAGGAAAATAGTAATAATATGGGATTTCTGTTTTGTTTTTTTATTTTTTTCCTACATCCTTAAGTATTTTATTTTTTCCTTTATATATTTTAAGAGTTAGAGAGTGTGTCTAACATACCATCTCATATATATTAACCCTTGTTAAAATCCTCAGTGCATATATAAGGTTCCATTAAAAAACAAGGGATTCTATCTCCAAACCAGTTAGTTATACCTCCGAAGAACCCCTCACAAATTCCTCTTTTTTTATATTCATTTTTATCGAAGATCTTTCTAATTCCCCTCCCATCCCCTTGCTCTGTTTTTTCCAGGTTTAACCTGTGGTAAATATCCTTTATTAACAATAGTATTTAAAACTTTTTTACTATCGTAACCTCTGTCAGCGTAGAAGTATCCCTTTCCTTCTGGCAGTCTTTTAATACTTTCAGTCTCGTAAGCATTATGGAGGCAGCAATCCGAAAAGGGTTCTAAGTTCTTTATTATATCTAGATATTACATGTATTTCAATCCCTTCTTTTTTTTCTATTCGTAATGATTGTAGAATCTATAAAACTTTTAGAATATGTTAGTATATGGAGTTTTTTCAGAACCATATTAATTATTTCTTCCATATAAGGAGATAGTTTTTTCTCCCAGAAGTGTAGGACAGAATGATCAATTCTCA
>JAHEQB010000048.1 GCA_019561555.1 Methanothermococcus sp. SCGC AD-155-C09 | reverse complement strand
GCATCTGTTATCTTTACATCTACAAAGTCCCCAATATTTAGATCATCATCCCAATTGAATTTAACAACNTTGCAGTTATGGGCAATGCCCTTTCCCCTTTCAGTTATCAATACCCTTCCAGATTTACTAAATGATATAAATTATTCTACNTCGGGGAGGCAGTTTACCATGAGAATAGGTATGATGCATGCCAAGAACCTTCCCAAAATAATAGATGACCTTTTGGAATGCTATAAAGAGAAAAATATTGCAAAATTTTTACATTTGCCCCTGCAAAGTGGAGATGATACTATATTAAGGGATATGAATAGGGAATATACCACTGATGAGTTTATGGATATAGTAAAGGAGTTTAAAAGAAAGGTAAAGGATTTAAACTTTAATACTGATATAATTGTAGGGTTTCCCACTGAAAAAGAGGAAAACTTTGAAAATACACTGGAAATATTAAAAAAAATAAAACCAGATTATATTCATGGGGCAAAATATACCCAAAGAAAGCACACTGTGGCCTCAAAATTAAAACAGATAGATACAAAAATAAGGAAAAAAAGATCTGAAATACTGGATAAATTAAGGAGAGAACTTAGTTATTATAATAATAAAAAGTATATTGGTAAATCCTTAAGGGTATTGATAACTGAAAGGGGAAAGGGCATTGCCCATAACTGCAAAGTTGTTAAATTCAATTGGGATGATGATCTAAATATTGGGGACTTTGTAGATGTAAAGATAACAGATGCCAAAACCTTTGGCTTGTTTGGGAAGGTAATTAATAAAAATAGTAGATAACACAAATGCAATAAAAAATAATAAAGAACAATTCTATAAAATAAATAATATGGATAATACTAATAATGGAAATTAAAATAAAATAATTTAAAATAATTAAAAATTTAATTTAAAAAATAAAATATATTAAAAATAATATTAAACAAAAATATATCTAGGTTTATAAAATATCTAATAAAGAATAAAAACATAAATCTCTCTAAGGATATTATTATAAATTTTAATAATCTATAACAATTAAAAAACATAAAAATAATAAAATAAATAAAAAAATCTTAGATTTTAAAATACTTAAGAAGAAATAAATATATAAAAAGTAAAAAATCTCATTATTGTTCTTCTTAGGTGCTCTTAAGCACAGGAAGGCAGGTGGATCTTTGACAGGATTCATTATTAGATGGATTACATCAAATTCTCTTTATTAATATTTTATTCTTTCATCACATATTTATGTTTAGATTAAGTTTAAAATATCAATTTGGCTATAATATAAAAATGAAATTATAAAATTATTTAAAATATTAAAAATGCTATGGTAAAAGGTGAAAACATGATGGATACCCATATCCATTCAGATACAAGACCTTATGAAGATTTTGAAAAAATGGCTCTGTGCTTAGATTGTGTTATTACATTGGCCCATGATCCCTTAGAACCCTATTCAATGGATGTAGTAAGGGCCCATTTTGAAAAATTAATAAATAATGAAATAAATAGATCTGAGAAAAATGGATTAAAAATGTTTATTTGTTTGGGAATACATCCAAGAATGATTCCTCCAGATGTAAATTACAGTATGTTAAGGGAGTATTTAAAAAATAAGTATGTGGCAGGTGTTGGAGAAATAGGTCTTGAAAGGGGCACAAAGGATGAAATAAAGGTTTTTGAAGAACAACTATTGATAGCCCAGGAATCAAACCTACCTGCAGTTGTTCATACTCCCAGGAGAAACAAAGAGGAGATTACAAAGACCATATTGGAGGTTATTAACTCCTTAGGTTTAAAAAAGGAGATGGAAAAAAACATAATTATAGAGCACTGTACTAAGGAGACAGTGCCAATGGTATATGATACAAACATGAATATGGGATTAACAGTGCAACCAAATAAATTAACTCCAATGACTGCCTCTGAAATAGTTAAGGAATATGGTGGAGAGAGATTCCTATTAAATAGTGATTCCTCCTCTGCCCCATCAGATATTTTATCAGTACCAAAAACAGTTTTAAAGATGAAGAAGGTTTATAATATAAAAGAGGAAATTATTGAAATGGTATCCCATATTAATGGTAAAAATATATTTAAATTATAATCCTAAAAAATTTTTATACTGATAAAAAACCTCAATATCAAAGGAATCAATAAAAAAACTACAATTATTAAAAAAAATTAAAAATAATAAAAAAATAAAATAGGGATAATTATATAGAGCATTATAGTAAATAACAAAATAGAAAATAATTAAAATAAAAATGATAATTTAAGATTTTAAAATACCTAAAAAGAAGTAAATACATAAAAATTAAAAGTCTTTAATATTTTCTTTATATGCCCAAGCACGGAGGAAATGGTACTTCTTGAAAGTAGCACTGGCATTTGAACCTTAATAGAGGTATGTTTAATGAAAATTTCCTTTACTATATTTATCCTTTATTATTAATGTAATAACTAAAGATAAAATTTCTATTTACTATGAAATATATGGTTAAAAACATAATAAACTTATAGTATTATAATACTCTTAAATAACATTTATAATAATATTTATAAGAAAATAAAAAATAAAAAATTATTATAGAACTTAAAGTATCTTTTATTATATATTACCTCTTTTATTAGTCATATATAAATATAGTTTAAGAAATTAATATCTTTGGTTATAAATAAGTTTTAAAGTATTCCATGAATTATTTTTATATCTATATATAAGGTTTATATATTTTTTATAGTAGATTTAAATAATAAATTTTTATTATATTTTTTAATTATTTTTAAAATTGGAGGGATTGAATGGAAATAAACTACAAGATATTGGCAATTATTCCCATAATACTAACCATTATTTCAGCCGCATTTATATACAGTAATGGGCTAAAAGAGAGTATAGATGTAAGTGGGGGCACAGAAATAACAATCACTGCTCCAAAGGACATAAGTATTGAAGAATTAAAGGAATATCTTCCCCCTGGGGTTGAGGTAAAAAAATCTCAGTCCTCCTCTGGAACCTTTATAATAATCAGAGCAAGTAATGAAGTAGATACTAAGAAAATCCTTGAAGGATTAAAAAAATTCTTTAATACCTCCAATTTAGAGGATCTTAAATATTCTCAAAAGCAGATAGGGGCCTCATTAAGTGAGAAATTTTGGAGTGATGGATTGAAGGCCATAGGATTTGCATTCCTATTTATGGCTGTGGTGGTATATCTTGTATTTAGGACACCTATTCCCTCTCTTGCAGTGATTCTTGCAGCAGTATCTGATATAGTAATGGCCCTTGCCAGTATGAGTTTATTTAACATACCTGTATCCACGGCAACAATTGCAGCATTACTTATGCTCATAGGGTATAGTGTAGATACAGATATAATGCTAACTACCAGGATATTAAAGAGAAAATCTGATGACTTAGAGGAGAGGATTAAGGGGGCCATGAAAACTGGTATGACAATGTCCATAACTACCATAGTGGCCATGTTAGTGTTATACTTAGTGGTTACATACATAGTACCTGCGGCTATTCTCTTAAGGGATATAGCATTGGTTATACTATTTGGTTTGATTGCAGATCTATTAACAACTTGGCTAACAAATGTTGGTATATTAAAATACTATATCATGGAATATAAAAAGAAGTAAGTATTATTACACTTTGAGGGATAAAATGAAACTATTAAAGGATAGTAAGGTATTGATATTAATAGGGTGTATTATTTTATCCCTACTAATAATCTTCTTTAAAGGCATATCCTTTGGAGTTGATTTAAGTGGGGGTACAGTTATTGTATTGAAAACTGATAAACCAGTATCTGAACAAAATATGACAGTAATTACAGAGATATTGGCCAGTAGGCTTAATGCCAATGGCTTAAGTGATATAACAGTTTATTCCAGGGGCAATGACGAGGTTGTAGTTGAGATCCCAGAGGATGCAGATGTGGAGAGAATAAAGAAAATTTTAACTCAACAGGGAGTATTTGAAGCAAAAATTGACAACATAACTGCCTACACTGGGCGAGATGTAGCCTATGTTGAGGAGCCAGGGTCAACTCCATCTGGCTATGGAGTGGCCTTTAAATTAACCCCTGAGGGGGCAGAGAGATTTGCAAAGGTAGCCTATGGAAAGGGTGGCCATAGGGTGGAACTCTATATGGATGGTAAATTAATAAGTGCTCCAGTGCTATCCCCAGGTTTGGCTGATGGAAGGCCCCATCCAGATCAAATAATTACAGTTGCAGGGAGCAATCCTACTAAGGAGGATGAAGATGAGGCATGGGCCATCTACACTGCACTAAAGTCAGGTTCCCTTCCAGTTAAATTAAAAATTGAATATATAAGTTCCATATCTCCAACCTTAGGGCAGGATTTTATAAAAGGAGCCATTATAGCAGGATTGTTTGCGTTCTTGGCTGTAGGAACTGTTGTTGCAATTAGATATAAAAAACCCTCAATAGTAATACCCATACTTATAACCTGTGCCTCTGAAATTTTAATAATCCTTGGAGTGGCATCTGCAATAAGTTGGAAACTTGATTTAGCATCTATTGCAGGGATTATAGCCTCAGTTGGTACTGGCGTGGATGATCAGATTGTAATAAGTGATGAAACCCTATCTCAGGAATCTAAGAGGGTTAAAAGAAGTATTAAAAGGGCCTTCTTTATAATATTTGCTGCTGCAGGAACTACAATTGCTGCAATGCTTCCATTATTTGTTATGAGTATAGGTATGTTAAAGGGATTTGCCATTACTACAATAATTGGAGTATTGATAGGAATACTTATTACAAGACCTGCATTTGCAAGAATTATACAGTATGTTGTTAAAAAAGACTTTTAGATTTATGTTTTATATTTTAAATTTTATTTTTAAAGAATAATAAAAAATAAATAATAATTATTAAAAAAAATAAAAATAAGAAAATTATAAGAATTATAATAAAAAATAAAATAATTATAGTGTGGAACATAATACTTTGAACTATGGTTACTAGAACTTCCAAAAAATTATATGATTTATATCATTCGCAAGTAATTAGTATAGATTCTTAGATGATGAGTTCAAGGAATTATGTGCTTGACTATAAAATAAAAAATAATAATTTAAGACTTTATAAAATATTTAAAAAAAATAAAAACATAAAAATTAAAAATCCTACATTACCTTTTAATGCCACTAAACACAGGGAAAGTAGGCATAATCCTTGATAGGATTACATTATAAAAAAGTTATATTATAGTTAAAAACATAATTTTTTAAACTATATTCTAAAATATAAAAAAATAAAAATAATAAAAAATAAATTTAAAAAAAATTAAAAATTAAAAAAATAAAATTAAATAACCTAAAAAAATAATAAAATTAATCTAAATCCTAAGATATAGGGAAAATTAAGTATTTAAAGAAATAAAAAGGAAGCAAATACTTAAAAATTAGAAATCCCATTTAACATACCCTCCTCCTCCCTCCCCCCTACACTCCTAAGCACTGGATGTCCAGAGGAAACCCTTTAAGTATTGATCCTATCCATATAGGTTTAAATTATTATGTCCTTGACTATAATCAGGATAAGAAATAAATATTTCCCTTTATTTATTAGCCTTTATTCTCTTTTATTATTATGCCTTTTATAGATTTTACCTTTCTCTATTGTACTTTTTTTTAAATTTTTATCTTATAAATATTTTTTACTTTTCCTTTTATTTATTTTATCTTTTTTATTTTTAATATTATTTTATTTAAGAATTTTTATATTAATTTTATATAGCCCTGTTATTATAAAATAATTCATTACAATAAAAAATAAAATAACTTAAAAAAACAAAAAAATAAATTTATAATGGAAATAATAAAAAATTAAAAAATAATAATCATGGTCCTAAAAAAATTATTTATATTAACATAAAACTTAAATTCCCATTAGAATCAAAAAATAGTATCACCATTTATGTATTTTAATATTATTTAATTATTTCTAAGGGAAGCAATGTGGTGGATATGAACATAAAGAAATGTTTAACAAGTATTTTTATGGGGGTATTGGGTCTAATTATTATACTTTTAATTATATGGGACATTGGGATCCAAAATACAATTTCAATATTTCTTTCAAGTAATATATACTTATATTTATTGGCAGTGTTTATCTATTTTTTAGTGGTTTTTACTTTAATGCTACGTTGGAGGTATGTTCTAAGTATTAATAACTACCATGGTGTATCCCTTAAAAATCTATTTTTACTTGTTATGATGGGACAATTTATAAACAACATAACCCCCTCTATGAAGGGAGGTAGCGAACCCTTTAGGGCCTACTATTTATCAAAGTTGGAGAATATTCCAAAACATGTATCCTTTTCCAGTGTCATAATTGAAAGATTGTTGGATACAATTGTTTTTTTAGTTTTATCCCTCTTTGTAATTTTATATCTATTTATAAAGGGAATGGCTTACGTAAGGGAACTTGTAGTGGTATGGATATTAATTGGTATTATAACCCTATTGGCTCTATATGTAATAATGCATGAATCTCTGCCCTATAGAATTTTATTAAAATTAACAGAAATAATATCAATATTTTACTCCAAAGGTATATCTAAAAACAAAATACATGATGCAATAGAAAAATTACAAAAAAATATAATGTTTTTAAGTAATAATAAAAGAAGAATGGCAGTACCCCTTTTGCTATCCTTTGGTTGGTGGGCTTTGGATCTACTTAGAATTTATGTATTATTCTTGGCAATAAATTGTAATATATCATTTATAGCCCTATCCTCTACCTATTTAGTTTCCTTACTTGTGGGTATTATTCCAACATTACCTGGAAGTCTTGGAGTTTCTGATGCTTTAATGATTGCCATGTATTCCTCCTTTGGGATTCCCAATTCAATATCTGCTGCAGGAACAATCTTAGATAGAACAATATCCTATGGACTTGCCACAGTATTGGGAGCCATTTCCTATTATTTAATAAAAAAGGGCTTAAAAAAATAAAAAGTAATTAAAAAATAAAATTTAAAAAATATAAAATATTTAATAATTATTAAATAATTAAAAATAAAATAATAAATATAATATCGGTGAAAAAATGATAATACATACCACCACTGGAAGAATTATGAAGTCCCTTGGAGCATTTAAGGGATCCAGGCCAATCTATGATAGAGAGGGCCTTTTAATTGTAAGAGGAGTTTGTAGAGATAAAAACTTTGAATCCTATGATTCCATTAAGGAATATTTAAAAAATAAATTAAATGAAAATGGTTTTGAGATAATAGAGAATAATAATGAAGATATTGAATTATTCATAGAAAAAATAGATGAGAAACTTAAGGGCAATGAAATATATCCAGATGCCTTTGGATTTGAAATCTTAAAAAAATCCTTTGAGGAAATGGGATGCTGTTGTGATTATGTTGTTGGTAAAAAGGGAGATATTACAGTGGGAATAAGTATGTGGTATGATAAAATAAAAAAGGATCCTAAGTTTGTGGAGGTAGTGTGCTGCTAATACTGTTTTATTTTTATATTGGCTTATTATCTTATAATACCTCTATTTATTATTTATTAAGTTCCTCTTTAGATTTTTCAATGAAATCAATAACCTCATCTATTCCCTGATTCTTTTTTAATGAAGTTAATATTACCTTCATATTCCTATTTAATTTTTCTGCATCCTTCTTCATTTTTAAAGGGTTAGCATCAACGGCCTCTGAAATATCTATTTTATTTATTACTGTTAAATCTGCAGTTTTAAATATCATGGGATGCTTTTCTACAGTATCATCTCCCTCTGTAACACTTACAACCACTATTCTTTTATGGGTTCCTAAATCAAAATCTGCAGGACATATAAGGTTCCCTACATTTTCTATAAAGAGTATATCTATATCCTCCAAATCAAAATCCTGTAGTGCATGTCCCACTAAATGGGCATCTAAATGGCATTCCTTTCCAGTATTTAATGGAATAACTTGAACATTATCATATTTTTCCATTCTCTCGGCATCATACTTTGCTATGATATCCCCTGCAATACAACCTATGTTATATTTATCTTTTAGATTCTCTATTAATTTTTCTATTAATAGGGTTTTTCCACTTCCTATGGCTCCCATAAAGTCAAAGGCCACTATGTTATGTTTATTAAGTATTTCTCTATTTTTATCGGCATTTTTTTTATTTGCCTTTAGTAGATCCTTTCCAATATCCAAAACACTAACAAAATGCATGTTTTCACCATTATTGTTTATAGTATAGGTTATAGGATTATGTTTGATATTATAGTCAAGCACGTAATATTAAACTTATTAGGGATATAGAATCACATACTAAGGTTTCCTCTGGGCATCCAGTGGTTAGAGTGTAGGGGAAAGGAGGTAGGTTATGAGATTTATACTTTTTAATTATTTACTTTCTTTTATTTCTCTAAATGTTTAATTTTTCCCTATATCTTAGGATTTAGGTTATTTTAATTTTATATTTATTTTTAATTTATAATTTTTTTAATTATTTTTTAATTATTTTTAATTTTTTATATTTAGACTATAGTTTAAGAAATTATGTTTTTAACTATAAATAAAAAATATTAATTATTAAAATTTTTATTATTTTAAAAATATTATAAAAAAAGTATATTCGAGTAAAATTATAATAATTTATTTTATTTAAGACATATTAAAATCCTACCTTTATTTTATGGGCTATAATTTCAGCCATTTTGATTAGTTCCTCTGAAATATCCTTTATTTTATTTTCTATCCTATACTTTAAATGCTCATGTAATTCTTTAACTTCCTGTTTAACCTCACCACCAGTATAATTCAATAGATCTGAGGTATTTGTGAGGCTTTAAATCTCTATGCATTATCTTTTGGGCATGGGCATATTTTAATCTCTCTGCTATGTTGAATATGATCCATGCTACCTTCTCTGGATCCAAGGTTTCTTTAAATCTTCCAATGAGTTATTACATAACACTATTTCAAAGTAGGGAATGATAGGATGTTGTAATTATAAACCTTAACTATATTTTTATGATTTAACTTAGTCCAATTCTCTATCTCCTTAAGGAAGGATTTTCCTGTGGATTCATCTAATGAGATGGGTACTTTAATTGCTACTTCCTTTCCGTCTTTATGTTTTCCTTTGAATACCCTTGCAAATCCTCCCTTTCCTATGTATTCTACGTCTAAGTATTTTTCTGAGAGTTCTTGAGGAAAGGTTTTTGGAGTATTATCTTTGGAGTGGATTTTACTAAGAGGTTTTTCCCATGGATATACCCTCCCATTTAAGTGATCCATACATAATTTTTAATTACTCTCTAACACCCCAATTTCTTATTTTTCTTATTTGAGGTCATCTTATATGTTAACCTTCTTAAAGCACTTCATTGCCTCTCTATGTCTCCCCAGATTTTTAAGGGCAACTCCTTTGCTATACCACGCAATTGGATTATTTGGATCTATTTCCAACATCCTATCAAAGCACTTCATTGCCTCTCTATATCTTCCCAACTCATTAAGGGCAAATCCCTTGTTATACCATATATCTGGATCACTTGGTTCTATTTCTAATGCCCTATCAAAACATTCTATTGCCTCCTCATATCTTTCTAAGTCATTAAGGGCAATTCCTTTGTTGTACCATGTAGCCATGTTCTTTGGATCTATTTCCAACACCTTATCAAAGCATTCTATTGCCTCCTCATATCTTTCCAGTATGCCAAGGGCAATTCCTTTGTTGTACCATGTAGCCATGTTCTTTGGATCTATTTCCAACACCTTATCAAAGCATTCTATTGCCTCCTCATATCTTTCTAAGTCATTAAGGGCATTTCCTTTGTTAGTCCATACATATATAAACTTTGGATCTATTTCTAATGCCCTATCAAAGCATTCTATTGCCTCCTCATATCTTTCTAATTCATTAAGGGCATTTCCTTTGTTATTCCATATATAAACAAACTTTGGATCTATTTCCAATGCCCTATCAAAACATTCTATTGCCTCCTCATGTCTTCCCAGATTATTAAGGGCAATTCCTTTGTTATTCCATGCATCAACATACTTTGGATCTATTCTCAACGCCTTATCAAAACATTCTATTGCCTCTTTAAATTTTCCCATCTTATTAAGAATAACCCCTTTGCTGTTCCATGCATAAGCAAACTTTGGATTTATATTCAAAACTTTATCAAAGCATTCCATTGCCTTTTTATTCCTTTCCAGTACGCTAAGGACAACTCCTTTGCTGTACCATGCATCTATATTCTCTGGATCTATCTTTAAAACTCTATCAAAACATTCTATTGCCTCTTCAAATCTTCCAAGATCTTCAAGGGCAATTCCCTTATTGTTCCATGCCTCAACATGCTCTGGATCTACCTTCAAAATTTTATCAAAGTACTCTATTGCCTCCTCATATCTTTCTTGATCATAGAGGGCAACTCCTTTGTTGAACCAATTTTCTATTGTTTTTTTGTCAATATTCTTTTTGGAGGTATTGGAGAGCATAATCACACCTAATTTTATTTTTATTAATAATAAGGGAATTTTTTTTACTTTTTATGTTTTACTCTCCAGGTATTTTTAAAATCTTAGATTTTTTTATTTTTTATATTTTTATATATTAATAATTTTTATAATATTATTTCTTTATAAGTATTCTCAATGGGTTTAATATAAATATAGTCATGCACATAATATTTTAAACTTATGATTTAAACATAATAATAAATATAGGAAAATTGAATATTAATAATAAATACTTTAAATCCCTATCTTAGTATAAATTAAATCTTTTTTTATTTTATTATTATTTTTATTTTTTTATAGTATGGTAGGGCGTGTCCAGATAAGACATTATATTAATATAGATATAATAAAAATTAAAAATAAAATAATTATAAAAAAATAATTTATATTTAAAATAAAAAATTTAAAGAAATTACTCTAAAGTTAACAATATATTACAAAAAATAAATGGTGAATTCTATGGTAAAATTAATTATTTTTTAAATGTCTATCTTTTTATTATAACAATTTTTATATTTTTTTATTTATATTTCTTTATCTGGACATGTCTGTATGGTATGATAATTTTGTTTAGGATTATAATTTTTTTAGGAATATATTTTTTAATAATTATTTTTATTTTTTATAAAAAATTTTTTAGGAATATAATAATTTAATTCTTTTTTATAATTTAAAGATAATGGTTATTTTACAAAATATCTATATTATTCTCTATATCAATATATTAAAGTCCCACATTTATTCTATGAACTATAACCTCAGCCACCTTGATTAACTCCTCTGGAATATCCTCTATTCCATTTTCTATTCTATACTCTAAATGCTCTTGTAATATTTTAACCTCTTGTTTGATTTCACCCTCAGTGTAATTCAATAGATCTGAGGTATATTTGTAAGCCTCTAACATGTTGTTAATTTTCATATTTATTAGTAGGAGTTCGCAGCAGTAGTAGGCCGATCTCTTAAAGTCCTTTCTACTTACACTTAACTTTAAAGATTCTTTATATTTTATTCCAAGGTATTCTGCTAAATCCCTTTGTAATTCCTTAACAGATTGATAACGCTTTGTTTTATCCTTTTCTAAACATTTCATTATTATTTTTTCAACTTCCTTTGCCTCCGGATTTATTTTTGAGGGAGGAATTGGATCCTTTGTGGCAATAGCCATTCCTATTTCAACTAAATTATCTCCATCGAATGGGAGTTCTCCAGTAACAAGTTCATAGAATATTACTCCTAATTGCCATATATCTGTTTTTTCATCCTTACTTTCACCCTTTACCTGCTCTGGAGAGGCATAGAGAGGAGTAAAGCCTTTTCCTGTTGTTCCTGAAGAGGATTCTGTCATAACCTTACTTAATCCCCAGTCTGATATCTTTGGGATGCCCTCTTTAAGTAGGATGTTGTGAGGCTTTAAATCTCTATGTAGGATCTTTTGGGCATGGGCATATTTTAATCCCTCTGCTATATTGAATATGATCCATGTTGCCTTCTCTGGATCTAAGGGTTTTTTTATATCTGCCAATGATTTATCACATAACTCCATTTCAAAGTAGGGAATTGGTAGTATGTTGTAGTTATAAACCTTAACTATATTTTTATGGTTTAACTTAGTCCAATTCTCTATCTCCTTAAGGAAGGATTTTCCTGTGGATTCATCTAATGAGATAGGTATTTTAATTGCTACTTCCTTTCCGTCTTTGTGTTTTGCCCTGAATACCCTTGCAAATCCTCCCCTTCCTATGTATTCTACTTCTAAGTATTTTTCTGAGAGTTCTGGAGGGAAGGTTTTTGGAGTTGTTGGCTTTGGAGTGAATTCTGATGGAGATATACCCTCTTCTGGAGTTTCTGGAGTTGGAGTTCTTTCTTTGATCATCTCTCTGACTTCAAGTGTTATTGTTTCTTTGAACTCATATTCTCTATTTAGATGATCTTTACATTTTATTTTAACTTCTACAGGGACATCTCCCAAGGAATTAGGTTTAATATGGAGATCTACTACCTCTTTACCCTTTGGTTTAACTTCAATTTCTGGTAGATTCTTTACAACAATATCCTCTTCTAAGAATTCAAATATTATGTTCTTTGCTATGGCCTCTCCCTTGTTTATTATTTCCATCTCAACTTTTTTCCATATATTTAAAGTGAATGAATTGTTTAGAAGTTTGATTTTTAATTCTGGTTTGGCTTTGTTAATTAATTCCTTAGATTTGTTGATGTATTGTAAGGCGTTGTCGTAGTTTCCTTTTTTGAATTCTTTTCTTACATTTTCGAGTAATTCGTTTAAGTTGGAAATTAGTTTTATTTTTATTTTTATTTCCTCTATTGCCTTTTCAACTTCCTCGGCTTTCTTGCCTATTTTAATTGCCTTTTCTTTGGCCTTTGAAGCAAGTTTTATTGCCTTAGGATAGTCTTTCTTGTTATATGCCTCTTCAGCCTGAGAAATCTGAGAAAGTATTAATTTAATCTCTTTAATATTGGATTTTGATTTCATCTGTGAGATTGTTTTTTTAGTATCTTCTATTATTTTTGATATTACATATGGTAAGGTAAAGAGATGAACATGTTTATCCAAACCCTCAGCAACTACATATGCCCCATCTGGAGTTATGGATACTGATTTAACCCAACTACCTGTCTTATACTTCCACAACAACTCCCCTTCTCTGTTGAAGAGGTAGACATAACCATCATTAAACAAATTTCCACTCCCAGCAACTACATACCCTCCATCAGGAGTTATTGATACTGACCTAACATAATCATCTGTTTTATACTTCCACAACAACTCCCCTTCTCTGTTGAAGAGATAAACATTTTTATCTCCACTCCCAGCAACTACATACCCTCCATCAGGAGTTATTGATACTGATTTAACATACCATCCTGTTTTATACTTCCACAACAACTCCCCTTCTCTGTTGAAGAGATAAACATTTTTATCCCCACTCCCAGCAACCACATACCCTCCANCAGGAGTTATTGATACTGAGTTAACCCAACCGCCTGTCCTATACTTCCACAACAACTCCCCTTCTCTGTTGAAGAGATAAACATTTTTATCCCCACTCCCAGCAACCACATACCCTCCATCAGGAGTTATTGATACTGATCTAACCCAATCACCTGTCTTATACTTCCACAACAACTCTCCTTCTCTGTTGAAGAGATAAACATTATAATCATAACTCCCAGCAACTACATACTCCCCATCTGGAGTTATTGATACTGAGTAAACACTACCACCTGTCTTATACTTCCACAATAACTCCCCTTCTCTGTTGAAGAGGTAGACATGTTTATCCTCATATCCACTCCCAGCAACTACATACCCTCCATCAGGAGTTATTGATACTGAGANAACATCATCACCTGTCTTATACTTCCACAACAACTCTCCTTCCCTGTTGAAGAGGTAGACATTCTTATCATCACTCCCAGCAACTACATACTTCCCATCAGGAGTTATTGATACTGTGCCAACATATCCATCTGTTTTATACTTCCACAACATAACACAAGTTACACTAATTGCCCTCTCCTCAGCCTCTAAAGCAAGTTCCTTCGCCTTAGAATAATCTCCCTTATTAAATGCCTCTTCAGCCTGAGATAGAATATCCTCAGCCTCTTCTACATTATACCTTGATTTCATCTGTGAGATTATCTTTTTAGTATCTTCTATTGCTTTTTTGGCTTTTTCCTCCTTTAACTTTGTCTCAGCCTCCTCTCTGATCTTTCTTACCTCAGGATCATCCTTTATAGTTAGAGATTTATCAAAGCATTTTATTGCCTTCTCATAATTTCCCTGATTATAGAGAGTAACCCCTTCGTTGAACCACTCCTCTGCAGTCTTGCCATCAATTTTCTTCTTGAAGACCCTGAGGATATTGGAGAACATATATTCAACACCCTCTAATTTTATTACTTAAAATTTTTTTTATTTTTATATTATTTTTATTATACTATGATTTATTTTATTGGGATTTATTTATTTTATTGGGATTTTTATTTTTATTATTTATTTATTTTTAATTTATTATTTCCCCCTATAAAATTAATAGATAATTATCTATATTGCATTTAATTTTAAACATTATAAAAACTTTATTAAAAAAAATAAGAATATATAAAAACATAAACCTTAAACTTATATTCCTAAGAACCTTAAAATACCCAATGTTTTAAAGATATTTTATTATTTTTTAAATTTATCTTTATATTATTTATATTTTACTATTTTTTATAGTTATTATTTAAATTTTATTATTTATTTTATACCATTATTTTTTATTAATCAGAATTAAATTATAAATAAAATTAAAAAAAATCACATCTCCATTATTTTTTGAATTACTTGATCAGTAACCTCATCCTTTGTTATTTCCTTAACTTCCTCAATTTTAATAAGGGTTCTCTTTACATGATGTTTGCTTCCTAAGTCAGAATATATATATTCCAAGGCATCCTCTTCTTTTAAAGCCCTGCATTCCTTTGTGAATACCATTACCTCGTCTTTACCAAGTATTTTTCCTGTTATTCTAAAAATCTTTACCATAATGTACCACCTTTGAGATTATATAAATTAATCTATTAAATCTAAGCTTTCCTCTACTTTTAACATTTCAGGTCCAGTGGTATCTCCACCTACAATGGCTCCCTTTGAATTTGCAATGATGCAGGCTCCTACTGAGGTTATACCCTTGTTTGCAGTCCCTCTTTCCAAAACATTTACCTTAAAAATGTCCTTTAACCTATCTATTTCTTCCTCAGTGGTATTTGGATGGAGTAATCCACCTTTATTGGTTATAACAATGTTTGAGCCCACTGTTGCCAACTCTGCAATGTTATCAACTATTACTTCAACATTCAATATGTCCTCAATCTCCCTTTTATATTTTTCCAATTCTTTGGAAATTACACATCCCCTATCATTGGTAGATATTAAATTACCAAAGGCAGTGTTTTTAGAGGGAAGTCTTTCAATAGAGATATCAATATCATTCTCCTTCATGAAGTTATATAATATATCCATCTCCCTATCCAATGTAAAGGGGGGTAATATTATACCATAGGAGTTTGCGGCACATAGGGAGCCAATTAAGGAACTATTACCAATGTTTATTCTCTTAACAGGAACATCCAGTATTTTAGAGTATTTATCCAAGGATTGCTCTTCAATGAAGTGAGGAAATAATCCAAACTTTTCTGTTGCAAGGGAGAGCACCCCTATTGTGGATATTCCCGAAAAATATTCCCTTATTATTCTCATTTTATCACAAAAAATTAAAATTAATATTAAAAAATAAAATATTTAAAAGTACTTATTCTATTAACATAGCCTTTACTATGTCTTCTTCCTCTTTAACTACTCTGACTCTTATTCTTGCAGGTATTTTATTTAAACTTCTTTCCCATATTTTTTCATTTATAGATTTATCCAATTTCACTACTTTGGATTTTGTATGTCTTTTTAAAAATTCCCTAACTTTTCTTATGGCTCTTGGAGCCCTTTTTGTAGATTTTGATTTATTTGTAATATCCCTTAATGGTATAGTATATATTCTTTCATCTTCCATGTTTCACACCCTTTTATTTTTTTTAATTTAATTAATTAATATTAATATATTATTTAGATTAGTGTTTTTAATTATTTCTAAAAAATGTAAATAAAAATTATATTTTACTTTTAATGTTTCAAATAAAGTTATAACAAATGGTATTTAAAGATTATGGTATAAACCTAATAAAATCATAATACATGATACTTATAAAATATTCTACAGGTTCCTTCATCAGAAACCATACAACTTCCAATGGGATTAAAAGGAGTGCAGGATTTTCCAAATAATTTGCAATCCATGGGTAATCTTTCCCCCCTTAATATGTCCCCACATATACAGTTTTTATTTATTACTTCTTTTATCTCAGGAAGATCTTCATTGGTACGTATATCAAATTCCCTATATTCCTCTTTAAGTTTTAATCCTCCATTTTTTATTATTGGAAAACCCCTCCAAGGAATATCAGTAGGTTCAAATACCTCCTTTATCATTTTTTGGGCTATTATATTCCCTTCATCCCTAACGGCCCTTTTATACTCATTTTCTACTCTTGGCTTATTTTCTATTTTTTGCTTCAATATCATAACAATGGACATTAATACATCAATGGGCTCAAACCCTGCCACTATCATAGGAACCCCATATTTTTCACAGGGCTCATAATAGGGTTTTAATCCTGTGATTGTTGAAACATGCCCTGGGCATATAAATCCATCAATATTACTATTTCCATCACTTAATAAAAATTCCATAACAGGAGGAGTTTGCCTATGACAATTTAATACGTAGAAGTTATTTTCATTATTACTTTTATTTGATTTAAGGTTTATAAGTTCAGTGGCAGTGGTTGGAGAGGTAGTTTCAAACCCTATTGCTATAAATACTACCTTTTTATTATTTTCCCTCCTTGCAATCTTTATAGATTCCCCTATGCCATATACAATCCTTACATCTGCTCCCTCTGATTGAAGTTCCATTAGGGATTTCTTACTGCCGGGTACCCTATACATATCCCCCAAGGTAGTTATAATATAGTTCTTTTCCGCCAAATAGATTGCAGTATCAATTTCCCTTTGGGTAGTTACACATACAGGGCATCCAGGACCTGGAATAACAGTAATATTCTCAGGGAGAACATCCCTAATGCCATATTTACATATTACATGCTCATGGGAGCCGCAGACATGCATTATTTTAATATCTTTATTTAATTTTGCTGACAATTTTTTTATTAGTTCTATTGATCTATTTATCATTTCCTTACTATTTATATTTAGTTTCATAATTTCCCCATAAATAAATAAAATAATGTAATAATAGTAATTAATAAATACTATATATAAAAAATAAAATAAAAAATAATTAAATAGCAATAAAAATTAAAATAATTAATTAAAAAATTATAAAAGAATTATAATATGATTTTATATATTATTATGGTTATTTTTTATTTAGGTTATAATTGCTATAAATACTATGATTATATTGCTATATTAATTATGAATATATTAAAGCACTTTAATAAAATAAAATAATTAAAAAAATTAATAATTAATAAATATTAATAAGAATATAAAAAAATAAAAAAAATTTAATTAAAAATAAAGTTATAAAGTTATATTTAAAGTTTATTCCTTAAAAAAATTTTATTAATAAAAATAAAAAAAATAAATAGGAGTGTGTCTAACATATAACTTCAATACTTATTAATAGTAAAGTATATATTTAAAATATTGCCAATAATAATAGTATGTTAAAGAGATGGGATACTAGAAATTACGACATAAAATTAATTTTAGAGGTATTCGACTGATTAATGTACCATTTGAATCCATAGGTATAACAAAAGAGGATTCACAATATTAGGGTAATAATAAAGGCATTGATTATAAAAGAATTGGAAAAACTATCCCTGAGATCTGCAGAGATAAGAGTAAATAAATTCTCAGAGTGAGAATCGATCACTCTGTCCTACACTTCTGGGAGAAAAAACTATCTCCTTATATGGAAGAAATAATTAATATAGTTATGAAAAAACTCCATAAACTAACNTATTCTAAAAGTTTTATAGATTCTACAATCATTACGAATAGAAAAAAAAAGAAAGGATTGAAATACATGTAATATCTAGATATAACAAAGAACTTAGAACCCTTTTCGGATCGCCGCCTCCATAATGCTTACGAGACTAAAGTTTAAAAGATTGCCGAGGGAGAGGATACCTCTAGGCTGACAGAGGTTACGATAGTAAAAAAGTTTTAAACACTATTGTATTGAAGGCCTTGCAACCTCAAAGAAGGGGGCTGAAAAACTTATAAATTCAGAGATTGTTGTGCCAGAAAAAAATATAGTGGGAAAAATAAAAGGTACCTTTGGAACTAAGGGCTATTTGATAGCCCATTTTGATGGAAAGGTAGAAA
>JAHEQB010000047.1 GCA_019561555.1 Methanothermococcus sp. SCGC AD-155-C09 | reverse complement strand
TTTTAGTAAAATCCTTTTTTCCTTGAGAATAGATAATATGTTTTTTTCCAGTACTTATGTAAAGTAGGTTAATATACCTTCTATCTGTTACACAGGTTATCTTGTAGCCGTGGTATCAACTTATTATATCTAATTTTGGGAATAGTTTCTCTTCAATAAAATGAGTATAAGAATGCTTTATAACCTCATTAAAGTGCAGATGCAAGAATTAAAAGTCATAAAATTATGCAGGGATATTGCCTCCCTATTGGTCTTAGAGGGATAGTGTTTATCTATAACTGGTTTTATTAATTCTCTTATTCTTTTATTTCTTTTGTATATTTTTCTACTGGGTTCATAATGTTTGTATAGGTTATTATTTATATTATTTTTGATGGGAAGTAGGGTTAATCATATTAAATATAAAAACTAATAAAAGAAGAAGTTTAGAAAGGAATTTATAAATATAACCATATACGGAGAAAGAAGGGATAAAATAGGATAAAAAGAGTTCTTAAAAAATTTTACATCATAAGAAATTCTATGGAGGAAGAAATATTAAAAAGCAATTAAGTTTAGGAGTTGTAAGGTAATTTTAAAATTCTTAAGATATATAGTCGAGAACATATTTCCTTAAACCATATTTATGATATAAAAATAAATAAAAAAATAAGATAAAATTAAAAATAATAAAATTAATCTAAATTTTATAATATAAGGAAAAATAAAAACATTTAAAAATATAAGAGAAAAAATAGATACATAAAGAGACAAAAAATTAAATACTTAAAAAGTAGAAATAAAATAGAATGTAATACTTAAAGAGTATAGATTCCATATCTCTATCCTCCCTCTTCCTACATCCCTAAGCACTGGAAATGCAGAGGAAGTTCTTTAAGTAGATTAATATACTATAATAAGTTTAAAATATTATGTGCCTAATTATAATTTTAAGGTATTATGTACTCTATAATAATATATATGTTCTTGACTATATTTATTTTGAATTTTTATAATGAGATGAAATTAAAGTAATAAAAATAAATAAGGAAGATAAAATTAATGGGGAGTAATACTTTAAGTCCCTTAATCTTAAACATAATAAAGTTATAATACCTCCCTGTCAAGGGACTCTCCCTGCTCTCCCAATGCTCAGAATATTGAAGGGGTAAATGATAAGAATTTTAATTATTATTATTCCCTCCTTCTTAAGTATCTTAAAATTAGATTATCTAATTATTTTATCATTTTTTTATTTTTATATTAAACAATATTTATCTATTATAAAAATTTTTTTAGACCATGATTTTAATATAGTGTTATATACTATTCCCTATTCTTTTTCATTGCCCTTGAAAAGGCTATTGTTCCCACAGGTCCAGCCACTAATATGAACAATGCCACAGTTTCCCCAAAGGATATATTAAACCCTACTGATAATACCACTAAAAAGGTTGCCACTATTATGGCCATTAGGCCCTCTCCAATTAGTACATTGGAGGTATTCTTATGAAAGCATAATTTTAATGATGATAATGCCCCAATTATTAGTGCAAACATGGTAAAATACATTACATATTCATTCATAATATCCCATTTTAAGATTTATTATCTTTTTATGATATAATAAAATTTAAATTTAAATTAAATTTAAGTATTTAATTGCCCATATTATGAAAATTATGGATCCTATAACCATGGCAAGCCATACCCATATATTTATAAGGTAATATATTTTATATAGTTTTTCTATATTTTTTTGATTGTTCATCATTCTCTTAAATGGATCGGTGCCCCTATATTTCTTTTTTCTAATTTCCATATTATATCACTTAATAGGAACCTATCTTAAAAATATATGCTGTAGTGGTAGGTAATTTTCTTCTTAAAATTCTTAATTCTGGTTTATAGATATATACTGAGGGTCCTTCATTAAATAAATTTATTTCTCTGTTTAATATCTTGGAAATTACATTTATCTCATCATGGCCATTTATTTTTACTGTTCCAGATTCCAAGGAGGCATCTATCTCCAATAGTATTGGTATCTTTAAATCCTTATTATAGGTTAATTCATTTATTAAATTTAATTCTTTTTTCTTTATTCTATGTCTTTTTCCATTAATTATAACATAAGGTTTATCCTCTAATAAAAGTTCCTCTAATGTTTTTCTTTTAAAATTTGTATTTAGGTTATGTAGAAATTTATAAATGGAATTATCCATGGTTTCACAATGATTTAATATATTACTGATTATTGATACTTTATTTATTAAATATTTAACCCATAATAACATACTTAAATATATAAATTTTATTTTATTACATTTATTTAATATCCTTAATAAAAATAATAATTAATATAAATATCATCTAATAATATATTATAGGTACATAACTATATTATATTAATCAATAAAAATATTAATAATAATCAATAAATAATCAATAATATTAATAAATAAAAATCAATATAAAATAATTAAAAAATAAATATAAAAATAAAAAATAATAGTGGTGAAATAATGATAAGTGTAAATTTAAAATCCCTTTCAATAGTGGAGGATATGATAAAAAATAAGGATGAATTAAATATTGAAGTAATAACCCTTGAAAATGGAGCAAAGGTTTTAGACTGTGGAGTAAATGTGATGGGTAGTTTTGAAGCAGGTAAGGCCTTTACCAAGGTATGCTTAGGAGGATTAGCCTATGTGGGTATTGCATTAAATGGAACTTTAAATGATGAATTAGCATTGCCATTAATAAAGGTAATTACCTCCCACCCTGCCATATCTACCTTAGGTTCCCAAAAGGCTGGCTGGGTTGTGAAGGTCAATAAATACTTTGCCATGGGTTCAGGACCTGCAAGGGCCCTTGCAAAAATGCCTAAAAATACCTATGAAGAAATTGATTATGAGGATAATGCTGATGTGGCCATATTGTGCTTAGAATCCTCAGAACTTCCAAATGAAGATGTTGCTGAATATGTTGCTGAAAAATGTGGAGTAAGTGCTGAGAATGTATATCTATTGGTGGCCCCAACAGCCTCCTTGGTTGGATCAATACAGATCAGTGGTAGGGTAGTGGAAAATGGAACCTATAAAATGTTAGAGGCCCTTCACTTTGATGTAAAGAAGGTTAAATATGCAGCAGGTGTTGCCCCTATTGCCCCAATTGTTGGGGACGATTTAGTTATGATGGGTGCTACAAATGATATGGTACTCTATGGAGGTAAAACCTACTACTATATAGAGAGTGAAGAGGGGGATGATATTGAAGATCTATGTAAGAAATTGCCTTCCTGTGCATCACCAGATTATGGAAAACCCTTCTTGGAAGTATTTAAGAATGCAAACTATGATTTCTATAAAATAGACAAGGGAATGTTTGCGCCTGCAGTTGTTACAATAAATGATATAAAAACAGGAAAATTATTAAGTTATGGGAAACCAAATATTGATGTTCTTAAAAAGTCATTGAATTATAAGAATTTGTAAATTTAAATTAAATTAAGTATTATTTTTTATAATTTAATTATTATTTTTTTATTATATTTAATTATTTCTACTATCCATTTTCAGTTAATCTATAAAAATTAAAAGAATATAACAATAATCTTAACAGTAAGACCTCTTCTGTCTATAGGAGGATATTCGCCCTGTTCCCGTTATAGGGATATTTTTTTATCTAACTAACTTATTTCCCTGCTTTTATCACCTTAATTTATTTTTTGTAGATTCATAATTTTATATGGATTATATTTAGTATATACTATTTTTATAGATATATATCTGAAAAAAGGAATAGGGGCTTGTAGCATTCCATAATCTTTGGAGGTCATTGATTTGATAGTTCTCCTTGATAACTTCTTAACTTGACAGTGTCAGAATTAGTAATATGATATAAATAACTTTTTAGAATCAAATACTTCTATAAAAATACTTTAAAAATTATATATAAAACTTTTAATATAAGATAATATATTTTATTATTATAAATTTATAAATCACAAATTATAATAATACTTATTTCACATAAATATATTTAAATAAATTTTTATATTTTTATTTTATTATAAATTATTATTAAATACCCCTATATCTATCTCATAATTATGAGGTGCTTTTTATGAACAGAAGAATAAATACGAACAATATTATATTAAAATCAATAATATCTGATAATACGAAAATATCCAATGAAATCATGGCTTTAAAGTATGTTATTATTGAGCCAGTTGGATTTCCAATTAGAATAAATAGTGAGAATTTAAAGATCACCATAGAGGATCCTACTCTATTTAATGTATATGCGAGAGAACAGTGGGAAGGAGAGACTATAAAAGAGGGAGATTATTTATTTGATAATACACTTATTCCCGATTACGCCTTTAAGGTTATATCCACCTATCCAATGGATGGAGGCATTATTACGCGAGATACATTATTTAAATTAAAAACTGAGGGAGTTTGTGAGGATAGGCCCTTTAAAAAGGTAAAGTTTGAGGAGGTAATAGGTCAGGAGAGTGCCAAGAAAAAATGTAAAATTATTATAAAGTATCTTAAAAATCCTGAGATATTTGGAGAATGGGCTCCAAAAAATATACTGTTTTATGGTCCCCCTGGAACTGGAAAAACCCTGTTAGCAAGGGCCTTAGCCACAGAGACTGATGTTCCCCTTTATTTAATAAAGGCCACGGAACTTATAGGGGAGCATGTGGGAGATGGTTCTAAGCAGATAGAGAAGTTATATAGCCAAGCCTTGAATAATAGACCCTGTATAATATTTATAGATGAATTAGATGCCATAGGTCTTAGTAGGCAATATCAATCATTAAGGGGAGATGTCTCGGAGGTAGTAAATGCCCTATTAACAGAGTTAGATGGTATCCACAACAATGACGGCGTTGTAACAATAGCAGCCACAAATAACCCAGATATGCTTGATAGTGCCATAAGAAGTAGATTTGAGGAGGAAATAAGATTTGAACTTCCAGATGATAGGGATAGATTAATGATTATGGACCTGTATAAGGAAAAAATGCCCTTAAAAATTAAGGGAAATCTAAAAAAATATGTGGAAAAAACAAAAGGAATGAGTGGAAGGGATATAAAAGAAAAGTTCTTAAAGCCTGCCCTTCATAGGGCCATATTGGAGGATAAAAAATATATTGATGAGAAGGATTTAGATGCTGTATTATCAGAATTGAATAAATCTAAAAGGGAAACCCCTTTGAACCTCTATGGATAATTATTTATATATACTGAATAATTATTTACATACTTCATTAATCTATTTTAAACTGTCTAAGTACTTTGAGGCACTTGCCAATGCAACTGCACCCTCTCCAACAGCCTTTGAAACCTGCAACATCCCTCCTGTAATATCTCCACAGGCCAATATTCCATCAATATTGGTTCTACATAATTTATCCACTTTTATAAATTTATTTTTAGTTAATTCTATTCCACTATTTTCTAAAAATTCAGAATTTGGTATATGGCCCATACTTATAAATATTCCATCTCCCTTTATTTCCCTTTCCTCTCCATTTATGGATATTAATACACCCTCTGCTTTATCCTTACCAAGTATTTTTATAATATTTGCATTTTTGATCACATCAATATTCTTGGCACTATTTAATCTTTCTATCATAATCTGTTCAGCAGCCTTTAATTCCTTTTTATCTGTAATTATGGTTACTTTCTTTGCAATATCCTTTAAATTAAGTGCCGACATAATAGCAGGAGTTCCCCTTCCAATTACAATTACCTCCTTATTAAGGTAGAAAAATGCATCGCAGGTTGTACAGTATGAAACTCCCCTTCCAACAAAATCATCTTCATTTAGACCTAATTTTTTATCCTTTGTCCCAGTTGCTATTATAATGGCCTTTGCAAGGTATGTATTATTCTCTCCAATTATTTTAAAGGGCCTATTGGAGGTATCAATCTTTTTAATATTGTCATGCACTATATTTAAATTAAATTTTTTGGCATGCTCTACAAATTTTTGGGCTAATTCATAACCCTTTATACTATTAAATCCAGGGTAATTCTCTACAATTCCTGCTTCGGCTATTTTACCCCCTTCATTTCCTTTTTCTATACACAGGGTATTTAATTTTGCCCTCATGGCATATATTCCTGCTGTTAGCCCTGCAGGACCTCCTCCTATTATTATTAGTTCATATAGATTATCCATGGTATCATCTATTTTAATAAATAATGATTTTATAATTAATATCCATTATTTGTTATTTATTAATAGTTATTTGATTACAATATTATGATGTAAATAATGATTTTATAATTAATATCCATTATTTGTTATTTATTAATAGTTATTTGATTACAATATTATGATGTATACTTATTAATATATTTTTATATATAAAAAAATACTATGAGCCTGTGAAAACATACTATCAAATATGAAGGAGATTATTAAATCACACTGAAAAATATAGAAAACTTATAAGTTATATATAAAACAAAGATAGAGGAATATTAAGATCTTTGTTTAGGTGCTATAGATGTTGATATGGAGGTGGAAGGTATATTACCTACTTACATTAATACTGTGAAAAAAGGTATCTAACCATCTCAAGGAAAAAGAAAAGGATTTTGCTAAAAGGTTAAAAGGAGAAACTATCACAGGTGATAAGGGATACATTGAGCAAGGAGTTCTCTGAAAAATAATAAATATTATTAATAAATATTAAAAATAAATAGAAAGAACAAATAAATAGAAAAAAGAATTTATAAATATAAAACAACTACAGAAAAGAGAGATAGAAAAACCAGAGGGCAAAAAGGCATAAAGATCCTTAAAGAACTATTATTTTATTTGAAGTTGCCATAAAAAAGTTATATTATGCACTTGAATATAAATACCATAATATTGGTGATATTTTGAAAATATCTGTAATTGGAACAGGATATGTTGGTTTAATACAGAGTGTAGGGTTATCTGAATTTGGCTATAATGTTGTAGGTATAGATATAGATGAAAGTAAGATAAAACAATTAAACAGAGGAGAATGTCCATTATACGAAGAGGGTGTAGAGGAACTTCTAAATAAGCATGTTGGAAAAAATTTAAGATTTACAACATCCTATGATGAAATAAAGGATTCAGATGTAATATTTTTATGTGTTGGGACTCCTCAAGATGAGGAGGGAAATGCAGATTTAAGATTTATATACTCTGCCACAGAATCTATTAGGAAAAAATTGGATGGAAATTACAAGGTAATTGTTATAAAATCCACAGTTCCAATAGGCACAAATAGAAAAATTAAAGAAATGTTAAAGGACTGCAATGTTGATGTAGTTTCAAACCCGGAATTCTTAAGAGAGGGGTTGGCCCTTAATGATTTTTTAAACCCTGATAGAATAGTACTGGGATTTGAGAATTTAAATAATCCTCGCCCCATAGAGATTATGAAGGAGGCATATAGTTATTTCTCAGATAAAAATGTCCCATTTATAATTACAGATTGGGAAAGTTCTGAGTTGATAAAGTATGCTGCAAATTCATTTTTAGCCACAAAGATATCCTTTATAAATGAACTTTCAAAGTTAGCTGATGTTGTTGGGGGAGATATTAAAACCATAAGTAGAGCCATGGGATTTGATGAAAGAATAGGCAATAAATTTCTAAATGCAGGTATTGGCTATGGAGGAAGTTGCTTCCCAAAGGATGTTAAGGCACTGATAAAACAGTTTGAAAATAACAACATTGAACCAAAGTTAATAAGGGCCACAGATGAGGTAAATGAGGAACAGATATATTGGTTTTTAAATAAAATAAAAAAATATTACAATAATTTAAATGGAAAAACCTTTGCTATATTGGGATTGGCATTTAAACCTAACACTGATGATTTAAGGGAGAGTAGAGGTATAAAACTAATAGAGTTATTGTTGGAGGAAGGAGCCATAGTTAAATGTTTTGATTACGTGGAAAAGGCCAGGGAAAATACCATAAATAGATATAAATTTGACAAGTCCAAGGCATTTTATGGGTATAACCTATACCTATTTGAAGACATATATAAAACTGTGGAAAATGTAGATGGAATTATAATAACCACGGAATACTCCAATTTAAATGAGGAGGATTGGAATAAAATAGGTAATTTAGTAAGGAACAAGGTAGTATTTGATGGTAGGAATATATTGGATAAGAACAAAATAAAGAATTTAGGATTTAAGTACTTTGGAGTTGGAAGGAATTAATTATAGTCCTAACAAAATTATGTATATAATAAATAAAAAACTTAATTCCAAAAAAATTAATAAAAAAATTATAAAATAATTAAAAAAATAATATAAAAAAATTGAAAATATAAAAATAAAATAAAGGATAATTAAAATCAAAATTTATTATTTTATTATATTATTTATTTTATAGTTATCTAGGATATTGTATATTTGACTATAAACAAGAGATTCTTTAAATAATTATAGTAAAACACATAACATTTTAAACCTATCATGGATAAAGTAATCCCAATATTTATAAAGGATTCTCTCCTGCACTTCCAGTGCTTAGGAGTGTAGGAGGAAGGGAATAATGACCGTAGAATTTCTATTCTTTAAGTATTTATTTTTCTCTTTTATCTTAAAACTTAAATTATAGTCAAGGACATAATAATTTAAACTTATTATGGGTATAGCATCCATACTTAAAGGATTTCTTCTGGACATCCAGTGCTTAGGAGTGTAGGAAGAAGGGGAGTAGTGGTAAGGAATTTCTACTTTTTAAGTATTTACTTTCTTTTATTTCTCTAAATATTTAATCTTCCCCTATATCTTAAGATTTAGGTTATTTTAATTTTATTTTTTTAATTTTTTTTATTTATTTTTTATATTTAGATTATGGTTCAAAAATTTATGTTCTTAACTATAAATTATTTTTTTATTTATTTTTATTTTATTTTTTTAATAATTCTTTTTTTATTTTTTTTATTTTTATTTTATATTTATGTTCTTGACTATATTTTCTCATACATTTAATCTTTTAATCTTTTACATCCATTATCAAAATTGCAATCTCCACAGGCAACACATGTTAATCTGCCCTTTACTCCTACTCCCACGGTATTTAATCCAGTGATTATTTTTTTATTTTTAAAATTATCTGCAATACATTTCAAACCTGCTCCACATCCAAGAACAAGTATTGAATCAAAAGAGTTATCATCAATATCCTCTGCCAATTTTTTAACTGCACTGTAATTGCATAATCCCTCTTCTATAATATCAGGTAATTTGTTATTTTTTAATATTTTAAACCCATTTTTAATTAATATATCCTTCATATCCCCTGTTTCTTTGGGCCCCCCTGTTTTACTAATCCTTGCACATATGCCACAACCAATAACCATTAGAGTTTCAGTGTTTTTTTCTATCAATTTCCTTTTAATGTTCTTAATGTCTTTTTTAACTGTTATTGTAGGCATATTAGCCCTCATTTATGATATTTTATATTTTTATTTTATTTTTATTATTTTTTAAATGGACCTGTCCAGGTAAGATATTATATTAATATAAATCAATAAAAATTAGAAAAATAAAATAATAATAAAAAAATAATAATTTATATTAAAATAAAAAAATTAAAGAAGATATAATAAAAAATAATAAAAAATCATTAAAAAAGAAGAATCTCTAAGAAAATAATAAAATAATTAAAAAAATATAAATTCTTCATTATTATGTATATTTTCCCTAATAATATTCCTAAATACTGTAGGATAATTTATTTATAATTTATTTTTTATAAATAGGTATATATCCTTAATGAGTTTCTATCTCTTTAATGCCATATTCTTTTTTATTTTTATTTTAATTCTTTATATTTTTTTTATTCTTTTAATTTATTTTAATTATTTTTTTTAAATGTCTTTCTTTTTATTTAATAATTTTTATATTTTTTTTATTTATATTTCTTTATCTAGACACGTCCTTTTAAATCTTTATTTTTTAAATCCTCTACATTTGCAGGATCTTTTTTTATCTGAATTACATTTTTTACCGCAGAGTGGATGAGGAGCCTCCTTAGAGAATAGAACCATTACTTCATCTCCTATCTCATAATCCAATAAATTCCTTGTGGTAATGGAGTATAGATCCAAAGGACCAATATCTACAGTAACCTTTAATAAAGAGCCATTGGGAATTATACCAATAACCTTCCCCCTTATTATATTGTAATCCCGCGGATATTTTTTAAATATCTCCCCCATGTTTTTAATATTCTCCAATATAACATCCTCAGGATGGATACATAATGATATCTCCCTTACCCTTTCAAATATGGGATATTTTTTAACCTTTATATTGAATTTTAAATTATTATTATTTATTTCCATTATTGCATTGTTTTTTTCTAATTTTAATAGGGTACCCTTTAAAATATTTTTTACTCCAACAAATTTTGCAACAAACTCATTTTTTGGATGGTAAAATATCTCCTCTGGTTTTCCAACCTGTTGTAGGATTCCCTTATTCATTACTGCAACACTATCCCCTAACAACATGGCCTCTGTTAAATCATGGGTTACATATAGGCCTGTAACCCCCAACTTCTTTAAAATCTCCCTTAATTCCTCCCTTAACCTCTCCCTTAAAACAGGATCTAAGGCACTCAAAGGTTCATCCATCAATAAAACACTTGGATCTATTACTAGAGCCCTTGCCAAGGCAACCCTTTGTTTCTGTCCTCCACTTATTTGGGATATTCTTTTATCCTTTATATGTTGTATTTCAAGTATCTCCATTATTTCATTTACCCTACTTTTAATTTCAGATTCCTGTAATTTTCTTATTTTTAATCCAAAGGCTATATTCTCATATACGTTTTTATGAGGGAATAGAGCATACTCCTGAAAAACAAACCCTATGTTTCTTTCCTGTGGAGGGTAGTTATCCATTGACTCATCATTTATTATTATACTTCCCCTATCCTGCTTTATCAATCCTGCAATGATCTTTAAAAGGGTAGTCTTTCCACAACCACTTGGTCCCAATAGTACCATTATTTCCCTATCCCTTACACTTAAATTTATTCCATTTAAAACCATCTGCCCATTAAATTCCTTTGATATGTTATCCAATACAATCATATTACCCCCCAAAATACTTAGTTCTTTTTTAATTTTCCATAGCCTATTCTTTTAAATAGTGCTAAAATTCCAAAGGATATCAATATTAGAATCAGGGAGAGAATATTTGCAACCTCTCTATTTCCACTTTGGGCACTGTTAAATATGGCTATAGGCAAGGTACTCAAAAGGCCACTAACCATCATAGTGGCTCCAAATTCCCCCATTGCCCTGGCATAGGTAAGTATTACTCCAGATATGATTCCAGGTTTTGATAGAGGCAGGATTATTTCTTTAAATATCTCATACTCCCCTGCTCCAAGGGTCTTTGAGGCATCAATTAGTGAGGGAGGTATATCCTGAAAGGAGGTTTTAACACTTCTTACCATATAGGGAAGTGCCACAAAGGTTTGGGCAAGAATAATTGCAAAGGTACTAAACATTATGGTTATCCCTAAGAGATGTAATGGATATCCAATTACTCCATATTTTCCAAAGGTTATTAGAAGTAAGTATCCTGCAACAGTAGGAGGTATTACCAAGGGAAGATTAATAATAATATCAAATACCTCTTTAAATGGAAGTTCTTTATAGGTTAATAGGTAGGCCAAGGGAATTCCAATAAAAAATGAGATTATGGTTGATATAAGGGATGTAATTATACTTAAAATCAAAGGTCCCAATATATCATGGTAATTGATAGAAACATTTAGATTTAACCCTATATTGTATAGTAGTGCCAAGAGGGGCATAACTATCAGTAGTATAAATACTCCAATACTTAGCCCCATTAAACTCCTTATTAGTACTGTGCCCATATTATTCATAATCCACCAATTATTATATTATCACTTAGGGATAACTACCACCAATTCACTCTTTGCAAATATTTTATAATCCTCAACAAATCCATCCCTTTTAAGAATCTCCATATACCTTAAACTTGGCGTAGCAAAGACATCTGCTCCATTTTCACCCCCCACTGCTCCCCCCTTTATTCTCTGGGTTAATGTACCAGAACTTGCAAATAGGAAATTTACCCTACATCCAGTTTTCCTTTCAAATTCTTTTCCCATCTCTTTGAGCATATTTGCCATTCCTGCACCTCCATAAACAACTATACTTCCATTGAGATGTTTTGGAGTATAGAACTTTGGATCCCTAACAGTACCAATGTATCCGTATTTTTTTAATATCTCCTGTCCCTCCTTTGAAACAATAAATTTTATAAATTCCTCTCCTTCTTTTTTATTATCGCTATCCCTCAATACTGCAATGGAGTATTCAGGAAAAACATTTATTTCCTTCGGGATTTCAATAATCTTTACTTTATCCCCCTCCATAATTGCATCAGGTTTATAGATAAATCCTGCATCCACTTCCCTTGTAATTACCTTATCTAAGACTGCCCTAACAGTAAAATCCTTTGAGACTATGTTATTCTCTATCTTTTCTGCAAGTTTTGGATTGGATTCTCTTAAATTATTTATAACTTCCATGGCGTATCTTCCTGCGGGAACATGCTCTGGATTTCCTATGGCTATGGTTATTCCTTCCTTGCCTAAATCCTCAAACTTTGTTATTGTTATGTTTCTACTGGTGGTACATCCAGAGAGTACTGTAATAATGACCAACATGGAAATGGGTATTATCAATATTTTTTTCATAGTATCCCTTTACCCATAGGAATATAATATCCTGTATTGATTAAATAATAAGGAAGTTAATTTCCGATGTAGTGTTATAAAAATATAATGATAACATAATAATAATTTTAATAAGAATGTAAATAATAATTTTAATTAATAATAATATTAAATTTTATTTTAATAATAAATAATAAATTTTATAAAATTAATATTTTTTTAAATCTTAAAGAATACTTAAACCCTTATAATTCTCTGATGATTCTATTAAAAGGTTTATAATCTCCTCAGTAATTCTCAAGGCTCCATTGTATCCTAATATTGGTTTTCTATGGTAGCCATACCTATCAACAATAGGGAATCCAACCCTTAATAAAGGTATTCTCTCTTCATTTGCTATATATCTTCCCCTATAATCTCCAATAATAATATCAACAAGCCTCCTCTTTATGTAATTATGAAGTTGATATAGGTCGCTACCTTCAAATAGAGTTATTTTTCCATTATTTTCCATTGATATTTCTTTTATTTCAGAGATGAAGTGAGGAGTTTCAGTGTTGGATAAAACTGCAACAACCTCCATCCCCATTTCAAAGGCAAAATTTGTTAGTCCAATAACCTTATCAGGATCTCCGAATATAGCCACCCTCTTATTCCTTAATACATCATTTCCATCCACTATGGCATCTATTGCATAGCCCCTGTCCTCCCATAGGGATTCTGGAATTTCTTGGCCTGATATATTGGATAGTGCCTTTATAAAGTTATCAGTGTTTTCAATTCCTATTGGGAACTTTAAATTGTAGGAGGGTACTCCAAGAGTTTCAAGATACTTTGCTCCATCAATACCCTCCATTCCAAAGGATAAGGTAGATTTTGAATTGGGAGATTCCTCTATATCTCTAACTGTTGCCTCACACTTTGGAAATCTCTCCCTGGGAAGTCTCAATGGCCTATCTAAAGTGGTTATATCTGTAAGTAATCTATAATCTATATTCATTTTCCTTAGTATGCTCTTTATCTCTTTAACATCCCCTGGATTGACAAATCCAGGTATTATGTTTATTTTATCTGACTTTAAGGTATCCTTTCCTAATTCTTTATTCTTCTCTCTATTCTTTTCAGTAATGGTTTTTATTATTTCCTTTAAGGTATTGTTGTATCCATCAATATGGGTACCCTTGTAAGAGGGAGTGCTAACACCTACAAAGTAGGTTCCATTATTGGAGGCATAATCTTTATGAATATTCTCAGTAATTCTTTTTAACTCCCTTTGAATATCCTCTCCAGTTATTTCACTTAATCCTGTGGTCATTGTTATAATTAAATCAGGATTTCTATTCTCCAGTATATTTTTAATACTGGACTCTATAATATCACTTGCTCCATATATTGCGGAGATCTCGTAAAAACCTGTAGTGGCAATTTCAACAGGTTCCTTAAAATGCTTTGCTAAGGTATTCTTTACATAATTGGCACATCCCTGGGAGCCATGAACAAGGGGAAAGGCCCTATATATTCCAAGTACTGCTAAGACTCCCCCCATTAATTGATTCATTTTTGGAGGATTTATGGTTAATGACCTTTCCTCCCTATTAATAACCTCTATTGAAATATTTTCACCCTATTTATTTAATAATTATTTATAGTCAGGCACATAATTTTTTAAACTTATTATGGATATAGGATCATATATTTAAAGGGGTTTCCTTTGCACATCCAGTGCTTAGGAGTGTGGGGGGAAGGGAGTAGGTTATGGGATTTCTAATTTTTAAATATTTGCTTCTTTTTTATTTCTTTAAATACTTAATTTTTTCCTATATCTTAGGATTTAGATTACTTTAATTTTATTTATTTTTGATTTTTTTAATTATTTTTTTATCTATTTTTAATTTTTATATTTAGATTATAGTTTAAGAAATTGTGTTCTTAACTATATTTAATTATTTATTTAATTTAGACCATTTTTTTAAGTTTATTTTCCTTTATTCTTTATTTTTTAATTTATTTTTTTAATTTTAATTAATTATTTAAAAGTTTCCAGATCTTTGAATTAATTGCTCCATGAACTTCATCTGCAAAATTTATAAAACCATCAAAACCAATATAACTCTTTTTACCTCCCCTTCCATATACAAAGGGCACTCCAAGTTTATGTACTAAATGCCTTATGTGATTATCTGATATGACCACATCTGCATTACTTTCAACTATGGCCCTTTCCAATTCATAACTGTTGGGATTATCCAATACAACAGTTTCCTTTGGGATCTTTTTAAGTATTTCCTTGTAATTTTTCTCATTCCCAAAGTATGTGGCTACCCCTGCTATATCCATATTGAGATCATTTTTAAGTGGATCAATATAATTAAGTACTCTCTGAGCACCATGGGATATAAATACCCTTTTACCCTTGAGGTTTTCCCTATGGAATTCCAATTTTTCCTTTATTCTTTCCAAGTTTTCTATTATGAAGTTTTCAATTTTATCCTTATCTATGTTAAGGGCCTTACCTATATTTCTCAGGGACATTGAGCAATTTTCAATACCAAAGAAATTCCCCTTAATATAGGGAATTCCATATTCCTTATACATCATTTTGGCCAAATACATTGAACTTTTAGTACAATGTACAATGTTGATCTTTGCCCTATCCATTACCCTTATTTTGTCAATAGTTGCATTATCTGTAAATGAGCATAAAACTCTAATACCTATCTTGGATAGCATATCCTCTATAATCTTAGCCTCCTTTACACTGGAACCTCCCCCTATAACATTTACATCATAGGGAGTACTATGGAATTCCTCCTTTCCATTACCTATTATTTCAAAAAGTTGTCTATTTGCTATTTTGTGCCCCTCATTTTGAGTGGCCCCTTTAAAACCTGCACAATCAAAATATACAACAGGTATTCCAATTTCCTCACTGGCCTTTTTTGTTATACTCTGTAAATCATTACCTATTAACCCTGGAATACAGGTTTCATATACAAAAATTGCATCAGGATTGAACTCCTCTGAGGCCTTTAATATGGCATTATATAATTTTTCTTCGCTATCGAATATAATATCCCTTTCTTGAATATCTGTTGTGAATCCATACCCATAGGATTGGGATCGGTAATCCCAAGAGTAATAGGCACAACCTATGGGAGAATGTACTAAATGCACAACATTTTTTATCTGATTACCTATTACTACCCTACATCCATGAAAGGTACATAGTCTCTCAGTGGAATTTCCAGGTTGGGTGTATTTGCAGCAGGATGAAGTATCAATCTCATGTTGTCTCTTGGCCTTTGAAGTATCCCTATTTTCAACGAGTATATTTTTATTGCAATTCTCTTCTGTGTTATATAGCATATTAATCCCAAAAAAATTTTTAAATTATAACATTATTAATCCTTTAAAAGTTAATTTTTCTTATCCTTTATCTTTAAATAGAGAGTAGAATCCTGTATTTTACTTTAATTTTTATATTTTTATTATTTTTTTAATTATAAATTTTTTTTTTAAATTATTTTATTTTTTTCTGCCATATAAATTACTTTATAATAAAACACATAACATTTTAAACTTATTATGAATATAGTAGTCCTAATACTTGAAGAATTTCTGCATTTCCAGTGCTTGGGAGTGTATGGAGAGAGGATAGTAGTAGGGAATTTTTATTTTTTTAAGTATCTATTTTCTTTATATCCTTAGATAGTATGGGAATTTCTACTTTTTAAGTATTTATTTTAATTATTACTTTTTTTATTTTTTTAAGTAGTATATCCCTTTTATTTTAAGATTCAAATTATTTTATTTTCTATATTTTTTATTATTTTATTTTTTTAATTTTTTAATTTTTTTAAATTATTTTTTATTTATTTTTTTTATATTGTGGATAGAAGTTTAAGAAATTATGTTCTTAACTATAAATTTTATTTTTATTAAATATATAATGAGTATAAGTATAACAAGTGTAAAAAAATAAATAAAATTAAAAAATAGAATAGATAAATTATTTTTAATAACAATTAATAGCAATAAATGATTTAATAATACAATAAATGACTTAATAATAAGCAAACTAATGCCAATTAATAAGCCCCTAATTTTTATTAAACCCAAGTAATGCCCTTAGATTTACAAATATTCCTTATTTCTTCCACAATTCCCTCTGAAACTCCATATTTTTTAATATCCTCTAAACTATTTACAAACTCTGGTCTTCCATAACCCCCACTGCCGTACTTCTCAATAAGATACTTTGCCACGATTATGGGAACTCCTTCCAGGTTAGTTACCTGTACAAATACATCCCCTTCAATGGGCCTATCCTCTTTTCCCATCTGGAATGTAATATATGCAAATTCATCACCGTCATTTACGCATTTTCCTTTTTTATCATAGAACTTCACTAATCTAATTTTCATATCTGACATGATATCATCCTTTTTAATAATTATTGTTGTTTTCGATCCCATGGAACCTTTGTATCCAGTATTGTATTTACTATTTCATCAAAGAACCTTAGTGATCCCATATATCCCACCATAGGCCATCTAAAGTATCCAACCCTATCATATATTGGGAAGCCCATTCTAACAAGTCCAATACCCATATCTCTGGCTATAGGCACTCCTCCCCTTGGATGTCCTATGAGTAGATCCACTTCCTTTTCCTTCACTGATTTCTCAAAGTCCCAAAGGTCTGAGAACTGTACCTCAATACCTACATTGTGCTCCTTGGCTATGGCCTCCATCTCCTTCTTGTAGGTCCTTGAAGGTGTCTGGGTATTCACTACAACAGGTTTCATTCCAACCTCACAGCAGAACCTTGCCACTGCAACTACGAAATCTGGATCGCCAAATATACCCACTTTTTTGTCCATCGTGTAATGTAGGGTATCGGCAATTGCATCTATGAGTTTGCCCCTTTCATCCAAGAGTTTATCTGGAATACTTTCTCCTGTAATCCTTGCAACATTTATTAAAAAGTCATCAGTATTTTTTAGACCAATAGGTAATCCATAGTATGCATCCACTTTGTATCTCCTTCTAAGTAACTCGGCTCCTCCCCCTCCTGCATCCCTACATAGGGCAAAGGTGGCCTTTGCATTTGGGGAATCTACAAATTCATCTAATTCAGTCCCACACCTTGGAAAGTGAGGTATTTCACCAAGGGGTTCTCTAAGGGGCTGATAAAGGGTTTCACTTATATCAAATAATACTGAGTAATCCTCTTTATCCTTTAACCCAAAGATTTCAAGTATTCTTTTTATCTCAAGTATATCTCCAGGGTTAACCCCAAATCCTGGAATAATGTTTATTTTCTTAGGTTCCTTCTCATTATCCTTTTTTGCAAGATTGCTAATAAAGGCCTTTGAAGCATTGTCATATCCAGTAACATGGCTCCCCTGATAGGATGGACAGTGAATTGGAATTATTGGCAGTTTTGCCTTTTCCTCACCTAACTCCCTGGCAATCTTCTTTTTAGCAGCCCTTATAAATGCCTCTATGTCATCTCCAATGGTTTCAGAGGAGCATGTTGTAATTACGGATATTGAATAAGGATCATACCTTGCCACCAAGTTAGTTAAACCATCAACAAGGTTGCTCATACCACCATATACTGCAGCATGTTCGTGAAAGGATGCCGTGGCTATGGATACAGGTTCCCTAAAGTGTCTATTAAAGGCATATCTAGCATAGGTGGTACATCCCTGGGAACCTTGAACAAAGGGAATTGTACCCTTTACCCCAATTGTTGCCCACATTGCTCCTATTGGCTGACATATCTTGTTGGGATTAATTGTACCCTTTCTCTGTTTTTGAATATAGCAAATTTCTCCTGTATTAACTTCACTCATTTAAATCCCCCTTATAGTTTTTGAATTTATTCTCGCCCTCCTGTAATACATCCCATATTGGATGGCATACAGCTTTGTAAATGTCCCTTGCAAAATTTACAAATCCTCTATAACCTGCATAGGGGCCCTCCTCATAGGAGTGTGAATTAATTGTTGGAATACCATATTTCCTGAATAGATATCTTTCCTTCAATCCTATGAGCATAAAATCTGGATTGTAGGTTTTTACTGCCTCCTCAAGTTCAGGTTCATTTGGAGCATCTATAACAAGTATGTCCTTTATACCAATCTCTTTGAAGTTTTTATTTAACTTCTCATAATCATCTATATGGGAAAAGGTACAGCATGCTACAACATAATCAACTCCAAGGTCCTTCATAGCCTTTATCCAGTGCCAGGTTCTTGGCCCCCCCACATATACCATACAGGTTTTTCCCTCTAATTTTGATTTATAGTACTCAAGTTTAGGTTTTATAATTTCCATTTCTTCCTTTATAACTTGATCAACTCTTTCTTTTGGTAAATCCAGGGCTTTAGCAATGTCATAAAGTGATTTAGATATATCTGACAATCCAAAGAATGTAGCCCTTGTATAGGGTATATCAAATCCATCCTTTATCATGTGGGCAATATACTCAGCTGATCTTTGGCAATGCACTATATTCAACTTAACATCCAATAACTTAAATAGTTCATCCAGGGAGGCATTTCCTGTAAATGTTGCTACATGCCTACATCCAATCTTTTCAAGTAAGGGCTTTATTACACTAACATCCCAATCCATGTTGTATTCTCCAATTAATGCCACATCATAGGGAGTTTTTTCCTCTTCAGACATACGTTTTTCAGGGTATTCATTTACTTTTGATTTTAACCATTTATAGAATGTTACATTGAAAACGTGATGGCCTTTAGATTGGGAAACGCCACAGAAACCAGGACTATTAATGGCAAGAGCCGGTTTTTTTGTATTTTTTTCAACATTCTTTGCTATGGCATCTACATTGTCTCCAATTAACGCCGTAGGGCATGTTGTATATATAAAGGTACCACTTGCTTCTGGGAACTCCTCCATTGCCTCAATACATGCTTTTTCTAAGGTTCTTTCACCACCATATACTATGTCTGATTCCTGCATATCACTACAGAAGCAATATCTTCTATGGAGTTCATTATCTGATAAATTCCTCCTTGTTCCCCAGGTATAGAAGGCACAACCTATGGGCCCATGGACCATGTGTATTGCATCCTTTATAGGCCCCCCTACCACTCCCCTTGATCCAGCAAATGCACAGCCCCTTTCAGTCATATCTCCTGGAACTGTGTTAGTGTTACATGCTGGAAGAATATTTTCTTCGGGATCATAAACATAGGTATGTTTCATCCTTTCTGGAATGAATTTATCACAATCTAGTAGAATATATGGCATATTACCACCTATTTTATTAATTATTATATTAATTCCTGCTAATTTTATTATTAATTATATTTTTCCATTAATTTTGTTATTAATTATTATTAATTTCTTTTATTAATTTCCTATGGCCTCCTTTCCTGTTTCTCCAGTTCTTATTCTAAGGGCTTCCTCTACAGGTAAAACAAATATTTTTCCATCTCCAAAATTCCCAGTCCTATTTACCTTTGAAATTATTCCCACAACCAATGGAACATCTGCATCCTCTACAACTATGGAAAGCAGCCTCTTTGGGATGTATTTAATAAACTTCCCCTCTTTTTCTCCTTCCTCTATTATTTTTTGAAGATCTACAACTTCAGGCATATTTACTGAAAAGTATCCCTTCTGTTTTCCCCTTCCAAAACATTCCACTATTGTTACTGCTGGAAAGCCCACAGCATCAAGAGCCTTTGCAGTTTTTGAAACTTTATTTGGCTTTATTATTGCTATAATCTCTTTCATAACCTCACCAACATTAAACTCCTTTTTCTCCTGTTCTAATAGTGTAGGCCTCTACAATGGGCTGGATAAATATTTTACCATCTCCAAAATTCCCTGTTTTGGCAGAGGTTTTTATCAATTCCACAACCTCATCCACTTCATCATCATTTACAGCAATTAACAGCATGGTTTTTGGCAACTCCTCATAGAATATCTCTCCAACCTTTAAACCCCCCTGCTTTCCTCTACCTACACTGTTTATTTTTGTAAAAGCAGGATATCCTGCACCTTCCAATGCATCTACAACATCATCTACTTTATCAGGTCTAATAATT
>JAHEQB010000046.1 GCA_019561555.1 Methanothermococcus sp. SCGC AD-155-C09 | reverse complement strand
ACTCCCTGCAACAACATATTCCCCATCTGGAGTTATTGCTACTGATTTAACACCATCATCTGTTTTATACTTCCACAATAACTCCCCTTCTTTGTTGAAGAGATAAATATAATCTCCACCATCTGCAACAACATATTCCCCATCTGGAGTTATTGCTACTGATTCAACAATATAATCTGTTTTATACTTCCACAATAACTTCCCTTCTTTGTTGAGGAGATAAACATTATCATCACAACTCCCTGCAACAACATATTCCCCATCTGGAGTTATTGCTACTGATTCAACAATATAATCTGTTTTATACTTCCACAATAACTCCCCTTCTTTGTTGAAGAGATAAACATTATAATCCCAACTCCCTGCAACAATATATTCCCCATCTGGAGTTATTGCTACTGATGCAACAATATAACCTGTTTTATACTTCCACAACAAACCATACTCCTGAGCATGAACCATACTAAATAAACTTAGAGATAACAATAAAAAACCTAACATTATTAATCTCTTCATTATATCATCTTTAATTTTTTTATTAATAATTATTTTTAATTTAAAATACTATCTTAAATTAAATCCTATATTATAATAATCTTAAAAATCTCTTTTCTATAATTATAATCCTAATTTATTAACATAATTTTGCTCAGGAGTTTTTTTGGAAGTATAAAGGACAGTGATATTATTAGTAGCAATAACTCCAGATAGGGAATATCTATTAAGTATCTCTTAATTAGGGAAGTTATTATGGAAGTATCTATATAATAACTCCAGATAGGGAATACCTACTGATAGTGAATATAGTTATTTTTAATAATAATTATTTCATTTTAATTTTTATTATTTTTTAATATTTTTATTTTTTTATATATTTATAATTTAATTTTTTTTATTTATGTTTTATTAATATTTTTTATTTTTATTATTTTTTTAATTTCTATTATTTTTTTTATTATTTTTAATATTTTTTTATTTATATTTTTTATAATATATTCCTATTTAAATGTTTCACCCATTAATTCATAAAAACTATTTTCATATACCTCAGTCATTTCTTTAATACTTAAATTAATAATCTCCCTCCTATCCACAATTTTTAGGGAATCCCCCCCAACCTTTCCAATTACATATCCATTTTTACCTAAGGCATTAATAACCCTTTCCTTATTTTTTTCCTTTACAGATAATATTATTCTTCCAGAGGTTTCTGAGAATAATAGTGCATCCTCCCTTAGATTGTTGATGTTATAATCCTTTAAATGGATTTCTGCCCCTATATTGTTTTTTATACACATTTTTGCAATTGCCACTCCTAAACCTCCTCTTGAACAATCAAAGGCTCCACTAATTAATCCCTCATTTATTAATTTAACCACTGTATCATATATTGCTTTTTCTCTCTCCAAATTACATCTTGGAACTATTCCACTCTCCATGTTGTGAATATACTTATAATATTCACTTCCCCCCATCTCCTCCTTACTTTCGTTGGTTATTATTATAACATCCCCTTCCTCTACCTTATTGTATAGGGAGGGTATCCTTTCTACATTATCAATAACCCCTACAATGGAAATTACAGGAGTTGGATTTATGGGATAATCTTTTCCATCAATAACAGTTTCATTGTATAAACTTACATTCCCCCCAACCACTGGAATATTAAAGAACTCTGCACAGTTAGCAAGGCCTTCAACAGACTTTTTTATTTGATACATTCTTTCAGGTTTTTCTGGATTTCCAAAGTTTAAATTATCAAGCATCCCGATGGGTTTAGCTCCAACAGTTGCAAGATTTCTAATGGATTCACATACTGTATATACGCTTCCAATGTATGGATTTAACTTACAAAGGGTTGGATTACAATCTGTTGTAATTGCCAAAGATTTTGGATAGCATTCCATAAGTCTCAAAACAGAGGCCTCCATCCCAGGCCTTATAACAGTTCTCAATTGGACCTCGTGATCATATCTTTCATATATCCATCTCTTTGAGTTTATGTTTGGACTTCCAAGTAGATTTAATAAAACTTCCTCTAAATTCTCAGGTAAAGGAATATCATTTATATCTACATATTTTTCCAACACATGCTTTTTTTCTTCCCTATCTACCAATGTGGCTTCACACAATAGATCCAAAGGTAAATCCACAATATTCTCCCCATTCATTTTAACTACAAGTTTTTTACTATCTGTTGTTTTTCCTATAACAGAGGCAGGAAGTTCGTATTTTTCAAATATTTTTATAATCTCTTCCTCACTCCCTTCTTCAACTGCCAGTAGCATTCTCTCCTGAGATTCTGAAACCATTATCTCATAAGGAGTCATCCCCTCCTCTCTTAATATAACATTTTCAAGATGAATCTCAGCACCAACGCCACCACCATAGCACATTTCAGAGCATGAGGATGTAATTCCTGCAGCCCCTAAATCCTTCATGGCCTTTACCTTTCCAGTTTTGCAGGCTTCCAATACTCCATCTATTAAACACTTCTCAGTAAATGCATCTCCAATCTGCACACTTGGCCTATCCTCATCACTATCACTTGTAAGGTCTTTGGAGGCAAAGGAGGCCCCTCCTATTCCATCCCTACCAGTACTTCCAACTAATATAAGGGATAGATTAGGTTCTTTGGCCTTTCCAGTTATTATATCCTCTTCCCTTAAGAGACCAATACAAACCACATTTACAAGGTTATTATAGTTGTAGGATCTATCAAACTCACATTCTCCCCCAACAGTGGGTACTCCTATCCTATTTCCATAATCCCCAATACCATTAACTACTCCCTCAACAAGGTATCTAACTTTATCCCCTTCTTCCCCTTTAATATCTCCAAATCTTAAGGCATCCATAAGTGCTATTGGCTTTGCATTCATGGATATTATATCTCTAACTATGCCCCCAACTCCTGTGGCGGCTCCATTGTAGGGATCTATGTAGGAGGGATGATTATGGCTTTCCATGGCCATGGCAACACATAAATTATTTTTTTCATCTATTTTTATTATTGCAGCATCATCCCCAGGTCCTACAACTATATTTTGATTGTCCTTTATGGTCTTACTAAATAACTTTAAGATACTTTTTGTACTCCTATAGGAACAGTGCTCACTCCAGAGATTTTCAAACATCCCTATCTCTACGTCATTGGGTTTTCTACCTAATTTTTTTTCTATATACTTTAAATCATTAATATCCATGTTTTTCCTCCAATTTTAACCTTATAATTTATTTTTAGGTTTATTTATTTTTTGATAATTATAATATTTATTATTTATATTAAAATAAATTACTATATTAATTCCCATCAAGGATCTAACAAAAATAATAATTAGTATTACAAAAGTATAAAAGTAATAATAAAAAATAATAAAATTACTAAAAAATTATTAATCAAAAATAAAAAATCAAATAAAAAATAAAGAATAATAAAATTAAAAAATTAACAAAAATATGAAAGAAATAATATAAAATTAATATTAAAAATATAATTAATACGATAAAAGGATAGGTATTAATAGAGAAAATTACTGTAAATATCTCTACCTAGTCTTAAACTAAGGTTCATAATGCCAGTTTTGTAAGAAATCTACCCCTTTATCTAGTGCTTAGGAGCCTTAATGAGAATAATGGAATCTCTAACCTTTATTATTTACATCCTTTTAATACTTTAAAATCTTTTATTTTTATTTCTGATTAATTATTATTTTTTTTTATTATTATTTTAAGAATTTTTTTAGTATATGTAATTATGTTTATGATTATATTTTAAATTTCATATATGGTGGTATTTTGGAACTTATGGATTTAAATACTCTTGGAACCTTGAAAGTGGGAAAATTTATAAGGCGAGAAAATAGGTTCTTAGGAAAAATAATAATAGATGGCAAAGAAAAAAGTTGCTACATAGCAGACACAGGACGCCTTGAAGAGATTCTAATAAAAAACAGAAAAGTATGGGTAATAAAAAATAGAGAGGGATTAAAAACAGACTATACCCTAATAGCCATAAATATTGAGGGGGAATGGGTTCTAATTAATACTTCATTACATTCATCAATAGCCTATAGGGCCATAGAGAATGGAGTGTTGGGTTTTATTCCCAAAACTATAAAAAAAGAGGTTAAATTTAAAAATAGTCGTTTTGATTTCTTAGTGGATAATAATACCTTTGTGGAGTTAAAGGGTTGCAACCTTGTTAAAGAAAACATCTGCTATTTTCCTGATGCTCCAACAAAGAGAGGGGTAAAACACTTAGAGGAGTTAATTAAGGCCAAAGAAGAAGGTTATAATTCTATAATATTAATAATGGCAATTAGGAATTGTGAGTACTTTCTCCCAAATTTAGAGAGGGATAAAAAATTTACAGAGATGTTTTATAGGGCCCTTGAAAAAGGAGTGGATTTTAGAGGTTTTAAAATTAAAATAGATGAGAGAGGTAGAAAAGTATATCTAACCTCCAATAGATTAAAACTTGGAGCATATAGGAAAAAATAATTTTTAGGAGATTATAAAAATATAAATAAATAACTATTATAGAAATATTTAATTTAATAAAAAATAAAATAATTAAAAATATAAAAAAATATAAAAAATTAATTTAATTATAAAAAATATAATCGTATGAGGCATATAATTTACCATGATATATAATTATATCAATTAAAAATACTGGTGATTTTGTGGGCGAAAATACTTTAAAAAAAGATGTAGATAACACCTCAGGCAATACAGAGATTGACAGGTTAAAGGAGGAGTTAATATCCAATTTAAAGGAAGTAAAATGTGTTAAATTTGGTGAATTTACCTTGGCATCTGGTAAAAAAAGTAATTATTATGTGGATATTAAAAAAGCCACTACAAATCCAAAGATATTAAAAATTGTAGCAAAACTAATAAAATATCATTTAAGGGAGCAATTGGATAAACATAAGAATTTAAAGATTGCAGGAGTTGAATTAGGTTCGGTTCCAATTGCCACAGCAGTTTCCCTTGAAACTGAAAGGGAATTATTAATAATACGTAAAAAACCTAAGGATTATGGAACTAAAAGTAAAATTGAAGGGGAATTAAATAAGGGAGATAGTGTAGTTATTGTTGAGGATGTTACCACCACAGGAGGAAGTGTTTTAAAGGCTTTGGATGAGATTAGATCAGAGGGGGGTATTGTTAAGGAGATATTTGTAATCGTAGATAGAATGGAGGGAGCCATGGAAAATTTAAATAGTAATAACATTAAAATGATACCCTTAGTTACTGTTAATGAGTTAAAATAAAAGATTTATAATATATTAAATACTTATTAAAATATTTAATTAGGCATGTGTTCATGTCTGTGGCACAACATTTATATACCATAAAGTACTACAATAGTTATGTAAATAATTATAACTATTTATTTAAAAAGTAAAAAATAATGTGATATATATGATGCCAGTTAATATATCCGATGAAGCCATGGAGTTTATTAAGGATAAGATTAAATCTGCAAATATTAACACTATGGTAATCGGTTTTGAAGGATATGGATGAGGAGGACCTAAGTTCAGTATTCATTTAAAGGCCCCCAACAGTGATGATGAATTAATATACGATAATGGGGAAATTAAATTATACATTGATAAACAGGCAAAGAGATTCCTCAATGAGGTAAATTTGGTATTGAGGAATTCATTATTTTATGGAAAATACCTTGCCGTTAGAGGCTCAAGATATGGGGGAAGATGTTAGGTAGGGCCTAAGAACCCTCTATGGGATTAGGTCTCATTTTACCCTTATTTAATTTATTTTTATTATTGCATATAGTTATATGGGTTATAAGTAGGACTTTTTTATTTTTTAAATAAACATATATTTGTATATTTTAATACATCAATACAATAATATTATTTTTTATTTTTTATATCCATATATATTTATATTTTTACTATTAAACCTATTTTAATAATTAATTATGTTAAAAAAAATAATTAATATAAGAATAAAAGTATTTTAATTATAAAATATTAAATATATTTTATTAAAAAATGAGGGGTAATCTATGGAGCCTTGGATATTAAAAAAAGAAAGTAAATGCTTCAATTGTAGTCAAAATACAACACAAATAATAGAAATATACCCTAATCAAGCCTTTGTAAAATGTTCTAACTGTGGGGCCACAAGATACTATATTATAAAAAATACATACATAGATGATGAAAATATCATAGAAAGTGAAAAGGATAAAAAAATGCTATATGAAAATTGGTTATTGGAAAAGGATGCAGAATGTTATAATTGTGGGAAGTACTATACTCAGGATATATTAATTACAATTGCTGGAATGTATGTGAGATGTAGAAATTGTGGATTTACAAGATCCTATAGATTTAGTATGATAGATACTGGGGGAACTAAGTAATTATTCATATTTGTCATATAGGAGGTTTTTATATCGGTTGTGCAAGTTAATTCATATAACAGAAAATTTTATATAGAATCTCAAAGGCATATTACTATAAGGTAATATAAATAATAATATATATTATATAACATTAAATTACAATTAATTATATACAATATAAAAAATTAGGTGATATAAAATGACTGAATTAATAGTAGCAGAGGCCTATCAGGGAGATGTGGGTAAGGGAATAGTAAGAATTGATCCCATCATAATGGATAAGTTAAATTTAAAATCTGGAGATGTTGTGGAAATTGAAGGTAAATCAAAGGCCTATGCAACAGTATGGAGGGGATACTTGGAGGATCAGGGGAAGGGTATTATAAGAATGGATGGTATTTTAAGACAGAATGCAAAGGCAGGTATTGGGGATAAGGTTAAAGTAAAAAAAGCAGAGGTTAAGGATGCCACTAAGGTAGTACTTGCACCTATGCAACCAGTTAGATTCAGTGGTGGGTTTGAAGAGTATGTAAAAAGTAGATTGATTGGACAGGTAGTAGGTAAAGGGTCAAAGGTAGTGATAGGTGTATTGGGGACTGCATTCCCATTTATAGTGGTATCCACAACACCCAAGGGAGTAGTTAGAATAACTGAACTTACAAAGGTTGAGTTAAAAGATGAACCTGTATCTGAAATTAAGGAATCAAAAATACCTGATATAACCTACGAGGATATTGGAGGATTGAGAGAGGAGGTTAAAAAAATTAGGGAGATGGTAGAACTTCCAATGAGGTATCCTGAGTTATTTGATAAATTGGGCATAGAGCCACCTAAGGGAGTACTTCTTGCTGGACCTCCTGGAACAGGTAAAACCCTTCTTGCAAAGGCTGTAGCAAATGAGGCAGGGGCTAATTTCTATACCATTAATGGCCCTGAAATAATGAGTAAGTATGTGGGGGAAACTGAGGAAAATCTGAGGAAAATATTTGAAGAGGCAGAAGAGGAGTCTCCTTCAATAATATTTATTGATGAGATTGATGCTATAGCCCCAAAAAGGGATGAGGCCTCAGGAGAAGTTGAAAGAAGGATGGTGGCCCAACTTTTAACATTGATGGATGGACTTGAAAGTAGGGGACAGGTAGTGGTTATTGCAGCAACAAACAGACCTGATGCATTAGATCCTGCACTTAGAAGACCTGGAAGATTTGATAGGGAAATTACAATAGGAGTTCCAGATAGAAAGGGAAGATTGGAGATATTACAGATACACACAAGAAACATGCCCCTTGCAGAGGATGTGGATTTAGACTATTTGGCAGAGGTTACCCATGGATTTGTTGGAGCCGATTTAGCGGCACTATGTAAGGAGGCTGCAATGAAGACCCTTAGAAGATTACTTCCTAATATAGACTTGGAAAAGGAGGAAATACCTAAGGAAGTTCTTGATCAGATAGAGGTAACAATGTTGGACTTTAAGGAGGCCTTAAAGGAAGTGGAACCCTCTGCATTGAGGGAAGTACTTGTGGAGATCCCCAATGTAAAGTGGAGTGATATTGGAGGATTGGATAATGTAAAACAGGATTTAAAGGAGGCTGTTGAGTGGCCATTGAAGCATAAAGAGGTATTTGAGAGAATGGGAATTAGGCCACCTAAGGGAATCTTACTATTTGGACCTCCAGGAACAGGTAAAACCCTTCTTGCAAAGGCTGTGGCAAATGAATCCAATGCAAACTTTATAAGTGTAAAGGGACCTGAAATATTCTCCAAATGGGTTGGAGAAAGTGAAAAGGCCATAAGGGAAATATTTAGAAAGGCAAGACAGGCTGCACCAACTGTAATATTCTTTGATGAAATTGATAGTGTAGCCCCAAAGAGGGGCACTGATCTTGGAGGAAGTGGAGTAACAGAAAAAGTAGTTAATCAATTATTAACTGAACTTGATGGACTTGAGGAGCCTAAGGATGTGGTAGTAATTGCTGCAACTAACAGACCAGATATTTTAGATCCTGCCCTACTAAGGCCAGGAAGACTTGATAGAGTGGTATTAGTTCCAATACCTGATAAGGAAGCAAGATATGACATATTTAAAGTACATGCAAGAAACATGCCCCTTGCAGAGGATGTGGACTTGAAGAAACTTGCAGAGAAAACTGAAGGATACACTGGTGCAGATATAGAGGCTATATGTAGAGAGGCAGCAATGATAGCCCTTAGGGAAGATATAAATGCCGATAAGGTGGAATTAAGACACTTTGAAGAGGCCATGAAGAAAATAAGGCCCTCTGTTAAAAAGGAGGATATGGAAATATATAAAAGATTGGCCCGAGAATATGGAGGAATCTCAAGTGAGGTATCTGATAAAAAGGATTACTCAGAATACCATAGGTAATCCATAATAATTAAATTATTTTATTTTTTATAGTAATATAATATCAGTTATTTTCTAAAAACTTTAAAAAAAATTAGAACTATATAAAATAAAAATAATAAATAATTTTAATAAAAATATAAAAATTAATAAATAATTAAAAAATAAAAATAAAAAAATAAAAAATAACTAATACAAATAAAAAATAATAAAATTTTAAAAATACTTAAAAAAATAATAATAAAAATTAGAGATCTCCCATTATTCTCTTTAATGCCCTTAAGCACTGGGAGGGAAGATGGAATTTCTTTACAGGATGAATGAAAATTTCATAATCGAATTAAGATAGAATTTAAAGTATTTTTCTTTTAACCTTATAATATATTTTTGATTAATATTTTATTCTTTTATTATTCTTTATTATATATATTTAAGTTATTATTAAATTTAAATTTATGTGATTGACCATAATAAAATCATAAAAAAAATTAAAAATCACATAATTAAAAAATAAAGAATGATTAAGATTATTAATAAAAACCCAAGATTTTAAAATACTTGATAAAGAGTAAATACCTAAAAGTAAATATCCCATTATTATTCTCCTTAATAAAACTAAATAAATCAATCCACTGGAGAGATAGTTACCCTTTTAAGTGAATGTCCCTTTGGGCAATTTATTTTATCATTAAACACCTTCACTATTTTATATTTCTTAGGTAGTCCCTCTGGATTGCATAATATGTAATTTTCACAGAATATATTATTACAATGGGATTCATTACATGAGATTGTTAAGCCCTCCAGAGCCTTTTTTGATTCTATTAATAGTGTAATTTCCTCTGAGGGTTTAATTTCCACAACTTTAACTCCCTCCTCATGAATGACACAGGGATGATCTGTAGATCTAACACCTATGATTTTATATCTTTTACCTACCTCCATACCCTCATGGCAGATTTTTTTAAATTTACAGAACTCACATTCCTTTAATATTCCACAGTAAATAAATTCATTTCCAGTTTTTGCAAGTTTACTCCCCAATACAGTAATTCTTTTTTCCATATACTACACCAAGTATATTTTATTTAATTATTTTTTATTTTTATCTACTCGTTTTTGTCGAATGAGTTCCTTTTCTATTTTCTCACTTGTATCCCTTAATCTACTGGATACACTTCTGGGAACATTACCATAGTCTGATAATATTTTTGCAATACTACTGGCCAATAAAAATATGGCATAGATATGTTCAGATTTTGTTCTGTGTATATGATGAGGGTATATTTTTAAACTATCATAGGTTTTAAAATAGTCATCTATGGAATTACCAAATCTTTTTATTAATGATTTCCTCATATATACTAAAAGTTGATGTAATTGTATTAATTCATCCTTATGCATTTAATCACCGAAATATAATAATAACCCTAGTTCCCATTATTCCTTAAGGATAGAAATTAAAAGATTATCAAACTAAGAACAATCTTAACAAATAGACCCCTTCTACTTACGGCCTGTATATATATCAATCTGAAGTTATCTACATCTGAGAAAAATGTTAATTTTCTTTCTCAGTTTAGAAAGAAACCTGTAGTACTCCTGTTCCTTATATCCCTCAATAATGTTCTCTCTTTTCACTGTAATGAATGTAACATCCTACTTCTTCATTTTTTTAGAGAACTCCTTGCTCAATGTATCCCTTATCTCCTATGATAGTTTCTTCTTTTAGCCTTTTAATAAAATCCCTTTTTCCTTGAGAATAGTTAATATGTTTTTTTGCAGTATTGATATAAAGTAATTTATTATATCTAATTTTGGGAATAATTTCTCTTCAATAAAATGAGTATAAGCATGTTTTATAACCCCATTGAAGTGCAGATGCAAGAATTAAAAGTCATAAGGTCATGCAGGGATATTGTTTTCCTATTGGCCTTAGAGGGATAGTGTTCATCTATAACTGGTTTGATTAATTCTCTTATTCTTTTATTTCTTTTGTGTATTTTTCTACTGGGTTCATAATATTTATATAAGTTAGTGGTTAGTATATATTAGTTTTGGTAGGAAGTAGGGTTTTTTTAAATTATATTAAAAACATTTTTTATAAACAATATAGAAATTTTATTAATTTTTTTAATTATTTTTTATTTTATTATATTTTTTTATTGCAATGTTTCCATATTACGAAATAATATCTTCATATTTTAAAATTTTTAAATTCCAAGGTTTTTTTGTAATATTTATTTCCCTACCTATAACAATCATGTTTAATTTATTATAGTTGAAAAACTTATCCACCATCTTCTGGGTAATGGGTACATCAGAGATAAAAAAACGAATATTAGATTTTATCATGTCATTGGATAACTCATCAATGGATAGAATATTTTCAAAATCAGTCTCTATTATTTTTATTTTGCCACTATCTTTAATTTCCTTTATTGAGGATTTTAGGTATTCCAATTTTAGCATGTAATCATCAGTATTTAATACCTCATAACTTAATTTATTATCTTTACTTAGGTCATCTGTATTCGATTCATTAACTTTATTTTCATCGCATATATCGAAAATACTCTTAATCTCCCCTTCAGAGCATGAAGGTTCTTTATTTGGAACATTTTGTTCATCACTAAAGAATACTTCTGGGATCTCTCTATGTTGGCTACACTCTGTATCAATTGAGGATTGGATATCCTGGTTCTGATTTAATTGGTTTTTAATATTGAATTGTAGGTATTGCTCAATGGGTATTTTTGATCTTAAATACTTCACTATCTCTTTTTTTGATAGGTCCTCCACCTCCCTACCTTTGGGAGCCCTGGCAATATAGTCTATATCGCAGGTTTGAAGGGCCTCCTTTAATATAAGTTTTCCTCCCCTATCTCCATCAGTGAATATTGTTGTAGTTTTCTTCTTAGATAACTCAACTATTGTTTTAGGAATGGAGGTACCTTCAACGGCTATTGCATTTTTGATGCCACACCTTAACAGATTAACAACATCTGCCCTGCCCTCCACAACAATTATTGCATCTGAGTTATCTATATTGGGCCCAGCAGGTAATCTATCCTCTCCATATTCTATTATTTCATTTACTCTTATATATTCATTAATTTCCTTGGAAATTTCACAAACATCCATCATACTGTCCATGAGATTTTTTAGAAGTTCCTTTGCCCTATCTGCAATGTATTGGCGCTTTTTAATACGAATATCCTCTATATTCAATATTCTAACTGTGGCTAAACATGGACCTACTCTATCAATGGTTTCCAAAGTTGCGGCAAGTATTGCAGTTTCAACTTTATCCAAACTTGAGGGTAAAATTATCTTTGCATGGGATTTTCCATTTATATTGTTTAACTCCACATCAATTCTTCCAATTCTACCGCTTTTTTGAAGGTCCCTTATATCCAAATCACCACTTAAAAGACCCTCAGTTTGTCCAAATATGGCTCCAATTATATCATGCTTTTCAACATATCCATTTGCAATAACTTCAGCATAAATAATATACTTAGTAGTTCCTAAATCTGTCATATTAATCCCTCAAATCTTTTTAAATACAACAAATCTCGCAATATTTATTATCATAAGTTATGTGGGGTATATATGTATATTTTAATTATGTTATAGATTTATTTAAAATTATTCTATTGGAAAATAATATATTTAAATTTATTCTATTTATTAATGTTGATTGTAATTAAAATTAAAAATAATAAAATTATTAATTAAAATTTTTATAATATTATTTTATCGTAAAAATTCCGAAGGAATTTTGAGATTGTGGGATAGAAACCCATTATTTTTCATTTATAAATTATTTATAATAAAAAATAAAATAATTAATTAAATAAAAAAAATATTAATAATTTTAATAAATTTGGATATATGAATATAGAAAATATTAAATTAAAATTTTAAAATTAGAGAAAGAAATACTTTTTTAAATTTTTTGTTTTTAATATTAATTTATTTTAGTAAAAAATATATATTTATATAACAAAAATAAGAAAAAATTTCAAATGTTAAAATAGACTACTTACAAAGGGATATATCCCAAAATTCAAGAGAAATTTTAAAATTATAATATAAAAAAGTTCATATACTATATTTTTATATTATTATTGAAGATAAAATAAACCTTTTCCCTTAGAAATAAAAAATAAGAGGAGGTATTTATTCAAATTAATAAGGAGGATATATCATGACAGAATACAATTTCAAAATAGAATACAATCCAGCCTATTCTCTATTAAAAATAAACTTAAATGATCAGAGTATACTGACTGAAACTGGAGCAATGGTTTATATGTCCAAGGGTATTCAGGTAGATACGAATATAAGAGGGGGCCTAATAGGAGCATTAAAAAGAATGGTAGTTGGAGAAAATTTGTTTTTAAATAAATTCCATGGAACTGGAAAATTGGCATTATCTCCAAACTATATGGGGGATATTACTCATCATAACTTAGATGGTACCCTATATGTTCAGAGTGGAGCTTATTTGGCCTCTTCACCAGATATAAATATAGATACTAAACTTGGAAACTTGGATATGTTATTTGGGGGAATGGGATTATTCCTAATGAAACTTGATGGAAAGGGGGACGTATTTCTATCCTCATTTGGAGCCCTTGAGACTTTGAAATTGGATAATGAAGAGATCATTGTAGATAATGGAAATTTAGTGGCATTTACTGAGGGACTAAACTATTCCTTAAAAAGAATAGGAGGGTTAAAAACATCAGTTTTCAGTGGAGAGGGTAGAGTATATGAATTCAGTGGAACTGGTAAAATATATATCCAAACTAGGAATGTAATGGAATTTGGAAGGCTTTTATTGGAACATCTTAATTTAAATAATATTAAAAAATAATAAAATAAATTATAATTTAGAGATATTAAAATATTTAAGAAAGAATAAATATATAAAAATAAAAATCCCATAATTACCCTTCTTAATGCTCCCAAACATTAGAAGAGCAGGCAGAATTCTTGACAGAACTGGCGTTATAAAAATTCATACTGGCTAAGACAGGGTTTTAAATTATTTTTTTAATATATTTATTTTATTATTTTGTTGTTAATAATTTTTTATTATTTTTATTATTATAATATAAATCTAAAATTTATGTTTAACTATAATTTTTTTAAAATATTTTTTTAAATTCATTATTATGATATTGTTTATATTGATATTTATTTATTATTAAATTTATTTTTTATTTTTTAATTTTACTTATTTTTAAAAAATATTTTTATTATTAAAATTATCATTAATACAATTTTATAATAAAATTCAAAGGAGATGATAATTTATGAAAATAACAAGGATGCATGGTGCCGGTGGAAAGATTATGCAGGATCTTATTAAAAACACAATATTAAATAATTTAGAATTAACTGCAGTTAATGGAGGTATAGGGTTAAATGAGTTGGATGATGGGGCCACAATACCCTTGGGTAATAGGGAGTTGGTATTTACAATAGATGGGCATACTGTAAAACCAATATTTTTTCCTGGAGGAGATATAGGAAAACTGGCAGTTTGCGGCACTATAAATGATATATCAGTTATGGGGGCAGAGCCCCTTGCATTATCCCTATCTATGATATTACCAGAGGGCTTTTTAATAGAGGACTTAGATAAAATAATGAAATCAATAAATAAAACCTGTAAGGAGGCAGGGGTTCCTGTAATTACTGGAGATACTAAGGTATCCAATGTAGATGATATAATAATATCCTCCTCAGGAATAGGCATTGTAGAGGGTGGGAAGGCAATAAGGGACTCAGGGATGAAGGAGGGAGATGCAATCATTGTTTCAGGAAACATTGGAGAACATGGAATGGCCATATTACTATCAAGGGAAGGGTTTGACTTTGAAAGTGATTTAAAATCTGATGTTGCACCACTGAATGGAATTATAAAAAAGGTTATAGAGGAGGGCATAGAGATCCATGCCATGAAGGATCCAACAAGGGGAGGCCTTGCTGATGCCCTAAATGAAATGGCTGAGAAAAGCAACTTTGGAATAAACCTATATGAGGAAAGGATACCAATAAGTGATGAGGTTCAGGCCATATCTGATGCTCTTGGCATAGATCCATTGACTGTGGCTAATGAGGGAAAAGTTGTAATGGCTGTTAAAAGGGAGGATGCTGAGAAAGTTCTTGAAATATTACACTCCCATCCCCTTGGAAAGAATGCCCAAATAATTGGAGAGGTTGTATCTGATCATAAAAAGGTAATTATGGAAACCCTTGTGGGAAAGAGGATTGTGGATGTTCCTATGGGGGATCCTATACCTAGGGTTTGTTAGTTTTACTTTTAATTTTAAATAAATTATTTATGGCAAATAAAACCTTAAATTTCATTAGGAAAAATAAAAAAAATAATAATTATTAAAAAACTATTAATATAAATATAAAAAAATAAAATAATGAATTAATAAGTAAAATAAAAATAGAAAAATCTTAAGATTTTAAATATCTAAAAGGGGGTAAATACATAAAAGTATAAATCTTGCCATTTTTCTTTTTAAGGTATTCCTAAACACTGGGGAAGGTAATTCTTGACAGGTAGGATGGACATTATAAAAATTTCATATTATTAATTCAAGATAGGAGATTAAAGTATTCCTTTTTATTAATATTTTATCCTATATTATTTTTTTATTGAATATTTTATTTTTATGTAATAAATTAGATTTAAGAGATTATGTTCTTAATTATGATTAAAATAAAAAAATAAAATTAAAGAATAATTAAATAGAAAGAAAAATCTCAAGATTTTAAAATACTTAATAAGAAGCAAATACATAAAAATTGGGTCTTTTCATTACTCTTCTATACTTCTAAGCACTGAGAAAGGTGATCCTTTAGAAATGGCATCATGAACTTTGTGGCAGGTGAATTAGAGATAGATTTACAATAGTCCTCTTTATTGTTTATTTATTTTTTATGTTTATAGTTATGTTCTTAATTATACTTTAAAACTTTTATTTTTTTATTTTCTTATTTTATTTATATTTTTATTTTTTTATTTTCTTATTTTTAATTATTTTATTTTTCATTGCAATGCACCATATTTATATTTTTATAAATAATAATAAAAATAATAATAAAAAATAATATAAAAGGTGATTATGTGGTAGAGAATATAGTAAGGGAGAGAGTAAAATCTTTTAAACCATACATGCCTGGGAAATCCAAGGAAGAAATAATGAGAAAATACAATATAAACCCAAAGGATATTATAAAATTAGGCTCAAATGAAAACCCCTGGGGATGTTCAAAAAGGATAGAGGGGGAAATATTAAAGGAAATTAAAAATCTCCATCAATATCCAGAAGTGGTAAATCCAGTACTTATGAAGGAATTAAGTGAATTTACCAATATTCCAATGGACAATATAATAGTAGGAGGAGATGGAGCCGATGAAATAATTGATACAATGATGAGAACCTTTATAGAGAAAGGAGATGAAGTAATAATTCCAATACCAACATTTACCCAATATAGAATATCTGCACTAATACATGGGGCCAATATAAAATATGGAAAATATGATAAAAAAAAGGATTTTAAATTGGATGTAGATAGTATTTTAAACAATATATCAGAAAGAAGTAAAATAGTATTCCTATGTACCCCAAATAACCCTACAGGAAATATAATAGATAAAAAAGATATTAAAAAAATCTTAGAGGCCACAGAGGCATTGGTAGTAGTGGATCATGCCTATATAGAATACTCTAAGGAGGAATATGATCTAACAGAATGGTCCTTAGAATATGACAATCTTTTAATTTTAAGAACCTTTTCAAAAATATTTGGATTGGCAGGGGTTAGAGTGGGGTATGGAATTACTAATAAAAATACAATAGATTATATGATGAGGGTAAAGCCTGTATTTAGTTTAACAAGATTGAGTCAGATCTGTGCCATAGTGGCATTAAGGGATAAGGAGTTTTTTATGTATTCAAGGGAGAATGGAATAAAAAGTAAGGAAATACTTTTCAATGGATTAAGAAAATTTAAGGAATTAAAGGTATATCCCTCTGAGACCAACTATCTATTAGTAGAGATTAAAAATGGCATGACCTCTGGGGAGTTCTGCGAGGAACTTTTAAAAAGGGGAGTAATTGTAAGGGATTGTAAATCCTTTGAGGGATTGGAGGGAGAATATATAAGGGTATCAATTGGAACCTTTGAAGAGGATGAGATATTCTTGGATATACTAAAGGATATAGTTAATTAAATAAATAAAATTAATGGTATAATAGGAAAAGTTATAAATATTAATAAAGACATATAAAACATAGGATAAAATTTAATTATAGTCATGAACAAAACTATTTATATTAAATAAAAAACTTTAATTTCAAAAAAATAATAAAAAAATATAAAATTATAATTAAAAAGTAAAAAATTATAATTAAAAAGTAAAAATAAAATAATAATCTAAGATTTTAAAATACCTAAGAAAGTAATAATACATAAAAAAAGAGTGAAAATCCCATTAATATACCCATATGCTCCTAAGCACTGGTAGAGCAGGCAGAATTCTTTAACAGGATAGTAATAAGTTTAAAACATTATGTGTTTGATTATACATACTTTAATTAATAAAGAACTTAAATTGAAAGTATGATATATAAAATAAATGGAAAATGGAATGATTGTAATAAATATTTAATTAAGGGGGAAAGGAAAAATATATTAATAGATCCTGGGCTGCCAGATGATTTTGATACCACTTTGAAGGAAATTAAAGGCATTGTAAAGGATATTGATATTATAATAAATACACACTGCCACTATGATCATTCAGGTAGTGATTACCTATATCAGGATTACTTTGGGGCCCCAATAATTATCCATGATAGGGAAGTAAATCACTTAAAAAATGCCAGTGAGGTTACTTTATCTTCGGGATTGTTTCGCAGGAATATGATTCCTCCAAAAGAGGTAATTCCCTTAGGGGAGGTTTTGGAAGAATTAAAAAAATATAATATTGAGATTATAGAAACTCCTGGACATACTAAGGGAAGTATATCTATAATTTATAGGGACAGTCTAATAACAGGAGATACTCTATTTTCCAACAGTGTAGGTAGATGGGATTTTCCAACTGGAAGTTTAGAGGATTTAAAGGGTTCAATTTTAAAACTTGAGGATATTATTAATAAAAAAAATATATCAAGTATATTACCTGGACATGGCGAGGATGGCAATAAATATACCATATCCTATGTAAAAAAATTATTATTTTAAATAAATATTGAAAATATAAATTATATATATAATATATAAAGGAGGGGATAGCATGCCAGTTGCAGAAGTTAGTATAGTACCCATAGGAGTTGGTCCAAGTATATCAAAATATGTTAAAATGGCAATAGAGGTTTTTAAAAAATATGATTTAAAAGTAGAAACCTGTGCAATGGGTACCATACTTGAAGGGGAGTTGGATGAAATAATAAGAGCCTATAAAGAGGCCCATGAGGTTGTACTTAATGATACTGTTAGGGTATTAAGTACTTTAAAAATTGATGATAGAACAGACAAAGAACATACCATAGAGAGAAAGTTAAATGCCATTAAATAAAATTTATTTATAATTATAAACAAAATCATCTATACTAAAAAAATAAAACCTTAAATTCCCATTAAAAGTCTCAATAAAAATAAATGTTATTAAAAAAAAATAAAATAATAATTAAAATAAAAATAAAAAATAAATTATTTTAAAATATTTAAAAGAGAGATCCTATAATAAGTAAAGCTCTATATTTTCTTCATAGATACTTCTAAGCACTGAGGAAAAGCAATCCCTGATAGGATTGTATTATGAAGGTTCATAATAATAGGATTTAAATTAATAATTTAAACTTATTATGGATATAGGATCACATACTTAAAGGGTTTTCTCTGCACATCCAGTGCTTAAGAGTGTAGGGGGGAGGAAGGTAAGTTATGGGATTTCTACTTTTTAAGTATTTATTTTTCTTTTATTTCTTTAAATATTTAATTTTTTTCCTATATTTTAGGATTTAGGTTATTTAATTTTATTTTATTTTTTATTTTCTTAATTATTTTTTATTTTTTTATTTATTTTATTTTTTTATGGATTTTATTAAATGTTTTTTTTAGATATTATAAAACTATAAATTCATATTATGTGCTTAACTATATGTTATTTATTATCTCTTAATAATTTTATCATATTTTTTATGGAGTTTTTATCCATATCTCCCTTATTAACAAAATCAACAAAATCATGGAGTATTTTTTTTGCAAATACCTCTGAAAATTTAATTATAACCTCTTCTGGATCTTTTCCATTTTTTATCATTTTTAATGCCTTAAGAACTTCTCTCTCCCTTATTTCTTCAATATAATTTTTATAATATATTATAATATCCTCAAAACTAAGTTTTTCAATCTGTTTCAAAAGAAGGGGATATTCTTCCTCTATAATCCTTTCCACAAGGGGTATTTCCCTTTTTCTCTTTTCAATATTTTCCTGAGATACACATTTTAAATCATCAATAGTATATAGTTTTACATTATCCAATTCTCTGACGTTATCATCCACATCCCTAGGGTTTGCAATATCTACAATAATCTTTTTTCCCTTAACATTGGCAAGTATATTCTTATCCAATATTTTATGTGGAGAGGCTGTGGCACATATAATAATATCACTGAAATTTAGGGCCTCTTTAAGTTTATCAAAATGAACTGCCATTCCATTTAACTTCTCTGCAAGTAATTTTGCCCTTTCATAGGTTCTATTGGCCACAAGTATTGCCTTAATATTCTTATCAATAAGTACCTTGGCCACAAGGGTACCTATTTCTCCGGCTCCAATAATCAAAATATTTTTATTATTTAAACCTGTGGTTTTTTCTATAAGTTCTATGGCGGCACTTGCTATGGATACTCCTCCTTTATTTATATTGGTCTCTGATCTAACCCTTTGGCCCACATGTATTGCCTTTAAAAATATGGTATCTAAGTATTTTGTACTTCTTCCAAATTTTTTTGCAGTATAATGACTTTTTTTTATCTGCCCAATAATCTGATCCTCGCCAACTATCATGGATTCAAGCCCTGAGGCTAACCTTAAAAGATGTATTATGGCCTCTTTGCCTACTATACAATCAAAAGATTTAAAATCATTTTTTAAATCCTCCAAGTTTTCTATGGAGTTGGAGTCAAAATATATCTCTATCCTATTGCAGGTTTGAAGTAATATGCAATTATCATACTTTTTATAAAACTCCTCTTCATCAAATCTTAATTTTTCTAATTCTGAAACTGAGTGGCTCTTATGATCAACTTTAAATAACAACATAATATCGCCCTCTCCTGTGAATAGGCTACTTATAAAAAAATATTTTAAACCCTACTTCCCACCAGAGTGTGTCTAACATACCATCTCATATATAAATCCTTGTTAAAATCCTCAGTGCATATATAAGGATTCATTAAAAAAAGGGATTCTATCTCCAAAGGGTTCGTTATACCTCCGAAGAACCCCTCACAAATTCCTCTTTTTTTATATTCATTTTTATCAAAGATCTTTCTAATTCCCCTCCCATCCCTTGCTCTGTTTTTTCTAGGTTTAACCTGTGGTAAATATCCTTTACTAACAATAGTGTTTAAAACTTTTTTACTATCGTAACCTCCGTCAGCGTAGAAGTATCCCTTTCCTTTTGGCAGTCTTTTAATACTTTCAGTCTCGTAAGCATTATGGAGGCAGCAATCCGAAAAGGGTTCTAAGTTCTTTGTTATATCTAGATATTACATGTATTTCAAT
>JAHEQB010000045.1 GCA_019561555.1 Methanothermococcus sp. SCGC AD-155-C09 | reverse complement strand
TTACGGCCCGTATATATCAATCTGAAGTTATCTACAACTGAGAAAAATGTTAATTTTCTTTCTCAGTTTAGAGAGGAACCTGTAGTACTCCTGTTCCTTATATCCCTCTATCATGTTCTCTCTTTTCACTGTAATGAATGTAACATCCTATTTCTTCATTTTTTTAGAGAACTCCCTGCTCAATGTATCCTTTATACTTATGGTAGTTTCTTCTTTTAACCTTTTAGTAAAATCCTTTTTTCCTTGAGAATAGTTAATATGTTTTTTCCAGTATTGATATAAAGTAGGTTAATATACCTTCCATCTGTTACAAAGGTTATCTTGTAGCCGTGGTATCAACTTATTATATCTAATTTTGGGGAATAGTTTCTCTTCAATAAAATGAGTATAAGAATGCTTTATAACTCCTTGAAGTGCAGATGCAGGAATTAAAAGTTATAAGGTCATGTAGGGATATTGTCTCCCTATTGGCCTTAGAGGGATAGTGTTCATCTATAACTGGTTTTATTAATTCTCTTATTCTTTTATTTCTTTTGTGTATTTTTTATTACATCCATAATTTTCTCTTTAATGTATTTTTCTACTGGGTTCATAATATTTATATAGGTTATTATTTATATTATTTTTGATGGGAAGTAGGGTTATTATTATTAATTGTTTTAATTTATTTTTTATTATTTTATAATTTTTTTTAAATTATTTTTTTTATTTTTTTATATTGTAGATGGAGATTTAAGAAATTATGTTCTTGACTATAAATATATTTTATCTTACTATAAATTTTATTTATTTTTAATATTAATTTTTTATTTTATTTTTTATTATTTTTTAATAAATATTTTTTTATTTTTAATGTCCTTTTGAATTAAAACTTTTGAAATTACAGTATATAAAATCAAATCTTTTTTACTATATCCATTATTTTTTCAGAACCCTCTGTAGGTTCCATTAATCCATTATAGGTCTCTGATACTATCTCCTTTATTAACTTAATTTTTACATTTTTATTCCTTTTATAGGATTGTATCATTAATGGACAGTTTAAATACTCCCTTCTCAATGAATTTTTCTTTAATGGGAATAGTTTAAGGAAATTTACAAAATATATATTTGTACTTTCGTCCTTTTTTATTTTCTCAGGTATGTGGTTATTTATTATATAGTTTATATTTCTATTTATACCTTCCTTTAAAATATATTTATCCATTTTATTACATATGACATCACAGGGATATCCTGCTAATCCTATTAATATATCTTTTTTATTTAATTTTACTGGAGATATAAACTTGTGGGGCACATCATTTTCATAAACATAAGTTTCTATTAATTCTTTATTCTTTGGAGGGAGAATTACAGAACCAATATCCAAGGATAAGGCAAATACTTTAAAGTAATCCTTTAAAATATCTAAAACACTTAGATCATAGGAACACTGAAGTAAATATAAAACCTCCTGTCCCTTTTTTAGTCCAATGCCTTTAAGTATTGAAATTGCATTTTCCCTTTTTTCTTCCAAGATTAATTTATCAACATAGTCCTCTACTATTATAATCAGATTTTTTTTAAATTTATTCTTTAAACTTTCCCTTAATTTGCCAACAACCCATCCCCCTGGCCCTATTATTGCGGATTTGTCAGATCTTGTTAAGGTATATATTTTCAAAAATAGGGTTTTATTATTATTTTTATAAGATTCATTTCCATAGGATATTTCAATATCCACTATTTCAAAATTTATAGGTTTTAAATTTAAGTTATTTCGTATTTCTTTTACTTTATTACTTATTTCCTCCAATAATGTGTTTTTGTCCCAATTTTCCATATCTGCCCTCATATTCTTAATATATTGTATATTATAATCATTATTTTTAATTATATTATATTCCCTTTATAGTATATAGTCAAAGACATAATAATTTAAACTAATTATGGATATAGGATCACATACTTAAGGGTTTCCTCTACACATCCAGTGCTTAGGAGTGTAGGGGAAGGAGTAGTTATGGGATTTCTACTTTTTAAGTATTTGCTTCCTTTTTATTTCTTTAAATACTTAATTTTTCCCTATATCTTAGGATTTAGGTTATTTTAATTATTAATTTTTTTAATTTTTTTTATTTATTTTTATTTTTTTAATTTTAATTATTATTTTATTAAATAAAAGGTTAATTATAAATATAAAAAATATATAATGGGAATAACATTTCCTATATTAATTTAATATTTACTGTAAATTAACATACTCTAAAATATCGCTAAAAGGAATATTATGGATAAAGGCCTATATTCTGACAATAGGTTTAAAGTTGTAATTATTGGTCCTGAAAATTCTGGAAAATCAGCACTATTAAATGCTATTTTTGGAAAAAATATCTCAAGGGTTTCAGAGGTTGGAGGAACTACAAAAAAGCCAGTGAAAAAATTTTGGGGAAAAGTAAAATATGGTAAATCAAAAAAAGAACCAAAGATAAAAAATATCTCCTTTGTAGATTTAGGGGGGCTCTTTAGTGGTGAAAAAGAATCCCCTATTATGGTTGGAAAGACCTTAGAATTGACATATAAGGAAATGAAGGAAGCAGATCTTATCATACATGTTGTAGATGGTGAAAAGGGATTATTAAAAAGTTTTGAGAAAATACATCATTTATTAAAATATCGCTATCAAAAGCCCATTATTGTGGTAATAAATAAATGTGATCTATTGGAGTATAGTAGAAGAAACTATTTAAAGGAACAGGTTGAAAAAAGATTAAATAGTAATTGTATTTTTACATCAACAATAACCTATGAAGGTATAACTGACCTAATGAATAATATTATGAATTTTTTGAAAAAATAATGTTATTGAAGAAATAATAAAATAAATATATAAACTATATAAATAAAATAATTAAAAAGTATGTATAAAAATTTTAAAATATATATCATTATAATTATAAATAACATAAAATCCTATAAAATTCCCTTAACTTTTTGGTGAAACCATGGTGTTAGAGTCCTTAAAAAAAATATTTAAAAAAGATGATAATAAAAAAATTAAATTCATATCTTCTAATTTAACATCTATTGGTGATATTGGTGAATATGAGGAACTACCTGTTGATACGGGCGATATTGAAGAAGAAAATATAATTAAAATAAAAGTTATTGATTTGGAGGATTATAGAGATGCAGCCGACATAGTAGTTATGGCTGAATCTGGCCATATTGTAATTGCAAATACTGTAAATTTGGAAAAGGATGTTGATGAGGAGTATTCAAAATTAATACTTTACTTAAAAGATAAAACTGCAGAGTTTGGAGGGACTTTAATTAGAATATGTGAAAATAGAATATTTGTATTGCCCAAAAATGTAGTAATTGAGAAATTAGTTAAAGAAATGGATAATGATGATTCCATGTAAAGGAGGACCATGCTATTTAATAGGATGATATAGATGGATATTCATATAATGGAGGCCCTTGGAAAGGCAAAGGTAGTTGTAAAAAATGGAAAGGTAGTTGAAGTTGGAGAGCCATTAATAAAATACTGTCCATTATTTGATAAACATAGGAATATAAGGGAGTTAAATAAAGAGACAATTAAGAAAAACATAGAATTTCGAATAAAGGATTTTGGATTATTCACAGAAAATAGAGTAGTGGAATCAAAGGAGTGTATTGTAAAATTTGGAACCTCTGAAATATTTATGACAGCATTGGATAGAAGAATACTTGATGCCGTTGTAATAGTAAGTGATTGTGCTGGTACTGTAATTACCAATAATCCCTATTTAGTCCAAGGATTATGTGGTAGAATATCTGGCATTGTAAAAACCACCCCTATTCCAAAGGTAATAGAAAAAATAGAAAATGCTGGGGGCACCATATTAGATAAAAATACTGGAGAGATTGATCAGTATAGGGGAGTTAAATTGGCATTGGAGCTGGGTTATAAAAGAATAGGGGTAAGTATTAGTAATCTCAAAGATGCTGAGAGAATTAAAAAATTAGAAAATAAAGACTTATCCATTATTACATTTGGAGTACATACAACAGGATATAATTCCTCTGAGGTTAGAAAATATTTAAAATATTTGGATATTATCACCTGCTGTGCCTCAAAGGGAGTACTTGAAGCGGTAAAAGGACATATTATGGTTCAAATGGGTAAATCCATACCAATATTTGCCCTAAGTAAAAGGGGAAAAGAACTACTTTTAGAGAGGGCAAAGGAAATTGATGAACCCTTGTTAATAGATTTCCCTAAGAATTTACCATCCATTAATAAAAATTTTCATATATAGTAATCCATATCTTAGCAAGTATTATTTATTTTATTAACTTTATTTATATTTATTAAATTTTATTTATAGCCAAGAACCCATATCTCAATATAAAAATAAAAATAATTAAAAAATTATAAAAATAAAATTAAAATAATCTAAAAAAATAATAAAATTAGAAATCCCATATTATTCCCCTTAATACTCTATATTATCTTAAATATTAGATTCATATATAATGCCAGTATTATAAATAATCCTTTCCTTAGTACTTAGGAGCGTTAAATTAAGGGAAGTAATAGTGAGATTTCCACTTTTTAGGATTTTTAAAATCTTAGATTTTTTATTTTATATTAATTATTCTTATTTGTTTTAATTATTTTTTATTTTATATATTTAATTATTTTATAATAATTTTTTTTATAGGATTTAATGGGAATTATTTTTTAATTTATAGTTAAGAACATTATTTTAAACTTAGTTTATAACATGAAAATATAGTTAAGAACATTATTTTAAACTTAGTTTATAACATGAAAATATAGTTAAGAACATTATTTTAAACTTAGTTTATAACATGAAAATATAGTTAAGAACATAATTTCTTAAACTTAATAATCCAAATATAAAAAAATAAAAATAATAAAAAAAATAATTAAAAATAAATTAAAAATTAAAAAAAATAAAATTAAAATAATATAAATCTTAAAACATAGAAAAAAATTAAATTTTTAAAGAAATAAAGAAAAGTAATACTTAAAAAGTAGAAATCCCATAACCTACCCCCCCTTCCCCCTACATCCCTAAGCTCCGGATGTCCAGAGAAAAACCCTTTAGTATGTGATCCTATATCTATAATAGTTTAAATTATTATGTCCTTGACTATAATATAATATTTAAAAAAATAAAATTTTATATATTTTTTTACTCCCTCTTAAATATTCTATAATCTTAAATTATCTATTTTATTATTATTTATTATTGTTTTCTATTTTTTTAAATCTTTAATAATTTATTTTTTTAGGGTTTTTTTAAAATTAAGATTTCCTATTTAGTATAAATAATTTAGTTTAAAATCTTTATTTATTATTTTATTTTTTTTAATGATTATTTTTTTAATTGGGTTTTAATAAGGTTTTTTAGTATAAGTAATATGTTCATGGATATAATTATTTTTTATTGTTCACAAAATAAATATTTAAATAGAGCCTTTTGAGCATGGAGCCTATTTTCAGCCTCCTCATATACTACAGAGTGATCTCCATCAATTACCTCATCTGTTATTTCCATCCCCCTATTTGCTGGAAGACAGTGCATAACAATTACATCATCCTTTGCATACTCAAGTAATTTTTTATTTATTTGATAGGGGGGAAATACCCTATTAATCTCATCAATGTTCTTATTTTCATCACTCATACTTACCCATACATCAGTATATAATATATCAGCATCCTCTGCCGCCTCCAAGGGATCATTTGTCAATGTTAAATTGCCCTCTCCATATTTATTTATAATCTCAAGACCTTTATTTATAAATAATTCATTAGGCTCATATCCCTTTGGGGTGGCAACATATATGTCCATTCCAAGTAGGGCCCCCCCTATTATTAGGGAATTGCATACATTGTTTCCATCCCCTAAGTATGATAATTTAAGGCCTTTAAATTTGTTTTTATACTGATATATGGTAAGTAAATCTGCCAATATCTGACAGGGATGTGATAAATTACTTAGGGCATTTATCACAGGAACACTTCCATATTTTACCAACTCCTCAAGGGTTCTGTGATTTTTTACCCTTGCAACAATACAATCAACATATTTACTCATTACATTGGCAGTGTCCTTTATACTTTCCTTTTTCCCTAAATGGGTCTCTCCAGTATTTAACATTAAAGAATGGCCCCCTAACTCATTTATGGCAATATCAAAACTTACCCTTGTTCTTGTTGATGGGCTCTCGAATATTAATGCAATGTTTTTATTCTTCAATAGATCAATATACTTATTTTTCTTTCTATTTTTTTTAAAATAAAGGGCGTCATTGATGATATTTTTAATATCTTCCCTCTCCAACTGATACAAGGTCAATAAACTCATAACATCACCTAAAATAAAAAAATAATAATTATAAATATAATATAAAATAGTATTAAAATCTTTTTTATGGTTTTTATATTTTAATGTTATTAATTTCCCTGTTCCTTATTTTTATCTATGATAGATATATTGCCCTCACTTAAAACTTTAATCTCATCTTCGTTTAACTTCTCTTCTTTAACGCCATCTCCAATTATGGCACTATGTCCAAGGGGATCTTCTATTATAAGTGTGGCAACCTCATTTCCCTCTTTAATATCTTCAAGTTTTTTTAATATTTCTTCTACCTTCTTTTTTTCCTCTTCTCCTTCTGCCCAGTTCATTAACATCCTTAGGGATTCTTCAAGGCGATTTAATACTCCCTCAACATTGGAAATATATCCCTGAGAGGCTGGCCCAGGTTTTACTTCAAATCCCAACTCTGGTACTTTAATATATCCAGTGGAACTTTTTACAACTCTCTTATTTAAGTCTTCCTCTTTACATATCTTTAAAATAAATCTTTTAGGCTCTTTAACTTCAATAGGTAGAATATCACTTTTTCGATATTTGCAATTATTACATATCATTGTAGTTTCAATAACCTTACCAAGATAGGGGATATCCAATTGGTTTGTAATTATTTTAAATGTGTTTTTTGATTGGCATATGGGACAATCAATAATATTTACTGATTTATTTTCCATGATAATACCCTTATTAATTTTATTTTTATTTATAGTTATAGTATAGTATATGTGTTATTTTTAAATTTATTTTTAGAATTTTAAAACATTTAAAGGATAATTTTTTAAATAATAGTTATTTTTTAATATATATAGTTAATTAGTTTCCCCTTTTTTATTCTATTTATTTTTTTATTAAATATATCTCTTAAAAATTATTATTTATAATTTAAATATAATTTAAGGAATAAAATATTAATAAAGAAAAATACTTTAAGTCCGTACCTAAGATTAATATAACTTTCATAATATTATATATTCTTAAAGAATTTTCCTGCTCTCCCAGTGCTCAGAAGCATAAATAGATAATAATGGGATTTTTACTTTTATTGATCCTCCCTTATATTTTAAAATCTTTATTTTTGTTCTATTTAAAAAGCATAATTCATATTATTATTTTTTTAATAATTGTATTTTTTTAATTATTTTTTTGAAATTAATGTTTATTTATTTTAATATAAAAATGGTTTTTTAGGGCTATTTTTTTAATTTTTAATTATTTTTATTCTTCATAATAAACCCTACTTCCCATCAAAAATAATATAAATAATAACCTATATAAATATTATGAACCCAGACCTACTTTACATAAGTACTGGAAAAAAACATATTAACTATTCTCAAGGAAAAAAGGATTTTACTAAAAGGTTAAAAGAAGAAAATGTCATAGGTATAAAGGATACATTGAGCAGGGAGTTCTCTAAAAAAATGAAGAAAAAGGATGTTACATTCATTACAGTGAAAAGAGAGAACATGATAGAGGGATATAAGGAACAGGAGTACTACAGGTTCCTCTCTAAACTGAGAAAGAAAATTAACATTTTTCTCAGTTGTAGATAACTTCAGATTGATATATACGGGCCGTAA
>JAHEQB010000044.1 GCA_019561555.1 Methanothermococcus sp. SCGC AD-155-C09 | reverse complement strand
AAGAAATACAGAAGTTAATTAGAGAAAAATTTGGAATAAAATACTCATTATACCATATGTCAGAAGGATTCTAAGATCTTTTGGCATGAAATATACTAAGGTCTATCAGAAAGATTATAGAAAAGGGATAATGCTAAGAGATTTTAAAAAAAACTTGAATAATGTAGAAATCAATGATATAATAGTTGGATTCATCGATGAGATGGCAGTTGAAGGAAATGTAAATAGAACAAGATTCTGGAAGGACTGGATCCTTAGAAAAGTTGCTACTTATCTTAAAGTTAAAGTTATAGGATTCTATCCTTTAAATGGAAAGGGTGTGGTGGATTTCCCAGATAGTAACAGGATTGAAGACTTTATATCTTTTCTCCGGAAGATAAGAGAGGTTAATCCTGAGAAGAGAATTGTTATTATCTTAGATAATTTTAAAACTCATCATGCAAAGAAGGTTAAAGAAGAATCTGAGAAACTGGATATCCAGTTAGTATATCTCCCTCCTTACTCTCCAGATTTGAATCCTATAGAATATGTTTGGAAAAGTGTTAAAAGATACATTTCTGAGGAATCCCCATTGAATATAAAAAAATTAAAGGAAATAATATCTAAATCTTTCAAAAAATTAACAAAATCTATATCATTTGCAGGGAGTTATTAATAAATTTTTAGGTTATGAGTTTAGAGAATTATGTTCTTGACTATAATCAAAAAATATAAAAATTATTATAATAAAAAGAAAGACAAATAGTTAAAATAAATTTAAAATTAAAAATCTCTTTAAATTTTTTTATTTAATATAAATTATTATTTTTTATAGTTATTTTTTTAATTCTTATTTAAGGGCATTAATATTTTTTTTATTATACTTTATATTAATATTATATATCTTATCTGGAATATGTCCTTTAATTTTAATTTATTTATTTTATTTTTTATATTGTAAATATAATTTAAGGGATATGTTCTTGAATATAATTATACTCTTTTATACTTCTATGACTTTTTATAATTATAAGTTCATTGTTAATTCTTTGAATCTTTTTATTACATTTTTATTTACCCTTTCATATAAACTATTCCCATGACAATCCATTGCAACTATCAAAGGACCAAAATTTTTAACCTCAAGTTCCCATATAGCCTCAGGCATGCCTAATTTATATAGATATACATTTTTTACATCCACTATGGAATTTGCGAGTAATGCGGCACAACCCCCTGGTGCGGCAAAATAAACTACCCCATGCCTTTTAAAAGTATCCAATAATTCTGATTTCATGCCTCCTTTTCCCACTATTGCAGAGATTCCTGTTATATCTATAAAATCAGCCTCTACCTCATTCATCCTTGCAGATGTTGTGGGACCTATTGCCACACATTTCCATTTTTCATTTTCCTTCCTCATTATTGGCCCAGCGTGATATATTACTCCATTTTTTAATTTTTCCACTATTTCTTTAATATTACTGTTATTATCCCCCTCCCCTTTAAACTCTTCTATAATTGTTATATGGGCCTCATCTCTACCTGTATATATTGTTCCATTTAAATATACCATATCTCCAACCTTCAATTTATAAAGATCCTCCTTTGAAATAGGGGTTTTCAATTTCAAAATATCACCATAGGTATTTATTTATATAAAAAAAATAAATTTAATAAACTTTATATATAATTTTTATATATTTAATTTACTTTATATTATTTGTTTATGTTAAAACCATTTGTAGTAATTAATAAAATTATAATTAAAATAAAATAATATTAATTATTAGAAAATAGATATAAAATTAATATAAAATTTTATCTTAAATATTTATAAAAAAGGATTTCCAAACTAATGGCAGAACATTACCACCAATCATAGCAAATATAAGATTCCACCCCCTCTTCTAATATAAAAGGAATTATAAAATTAAATTTAAAAGTAATAAAATCTATACCATTTTATTGTTTAAAACCCTTAAAAGATAAGTTTATGTATTTGATTATATATTAATTATTTTAACATCATCATATTTATAAACATTTTTTCTTATTTTTTAAAATATTTTTAATTATATTTAATAAAATATTGATATTATTCTTAAAATAATAAATAAAATATTTAAAATTATAGATTTTAAAAAGCAAAAAGCACATAATAAATTATGGTGAGATTATGAGAAAAGATTTTCCTGAAGAAGGAGAGATAGTTATTGGTACTGTTATAGATGTTAAGCCCTTTGGTGCCTTTGTGGAATTATTGGACTATCCTAAGAAGGAAGGAATGATCCATATTTCAGAGGTATCCTCTGGATGGATAAAGAGCATAAGGGATTATGTTAAAAAGGGCCAGAGAGTTGTGGCCAAAGTGATGAGAGTAAATAAACGCAAGGGACAGATTGATTTGTCTCTAAAGAGAGTTACAGATCAGCAGAAGAAGGCTAAAATTCAGGAATGGAAAAGGTTCCAAAGGGCCGAGAAATTACTTCAATTTGCAGGAGAAAAACTTGGAAAATCCCTTGAAGAATCTATGAAAGAAGTTGGAAGCATATTAGAAGAGGAATTTGGCGAACTTTATGAATCTTTGGAATACATAGTTATTGAGGGTAAAGAGGTTTTATATGAATTAGGTATTTCAGAGGAATGGGCCAATGCATTGTATGAGGTAGCAAAGGAGAATATAGAACTAACAAATGTTAAAGTAGATGGAGTATTAACCTTAACTACCACAGAACCAAGTGGAATTAAAATTATAAAAAATGCCCTTAGAAGGGCCTTAAAATCCAATCCCTATGAGGATGTTACAGTGGATATAAGATATATTGGAGCCCCTAAATATAGAATTGAAATTATCTCCCCTGATTACAAAAGTGGGGAAGAAGTATTGAAAACTGTTGCAAATGCGGCCATAGATTACATTAAAAAATACAAGGGTGGCAAGGGTAGTTTTGTTAGGGAATACAATTAATTTAAAGGAATAAAATGAAAAAATAATTAAAAATAATAATACTAAAAAATAATAAAATAATACTAAAGTAAATAATAATTAAAAAATGATTAATAAATTAAATAAATCCCTAAAATATCAAAAGGAATATTATGAGAATGAGAAAGTGCCCAAAATGTAATAGATATACCTTAAAGAATTTTTGCAACCTTTGTAATGAAAAAACCATAACTATTAAACCTCCAAGATTCTCCTTAGAGGATAGATATGGAAAATATAGAAGGATGTTAAAAAAATCTTTAAAAAATACATAAAATTTTAAATCACATAAATCCCTAATTTAATAATTTTTAAGATAAAATTATGGGGCCCTCAGTGTAGTTTCTTTGATTACAATATTTCCCATGTGAAATTATGGATAGTAGCCTTCTAATAAAAAAGTGCAACGAATTTTTAGATGATTTATTAAAATTTAGAGAAGAAATTTCCTTAAAATTTTCAAAGAATACTAACTTAGATAACGCCACATATAATGAACTTATAGAAACACTAAATAAAAATTTAGAAGTATTGGAAGAATTAAAGGAAAAAATGGAATTGCAAGGTTTTGATACCCCCTATGTTGGAGTGGGTAAATTAAAGGGATGTGATGAGGGAGATCTCTATGAGATAAAATCCTATTCCTCCTATCTCCGAAGGATAGTTGATGAAAAAAAAGGAGTATTGGAAAGGGTAAAGTATGCCATAATTGCCCATAAAATAGCATTAGGACACTTACAGGATCCTGCAGGGAATAAAAGATTAATTTATTTTTTACCCTATGACGGCTCAAATAAGGAATTATTATCTAACATGTCTCCATTATGTATTAAAACCTATAAAAAACTTTTAAATGTCCTTGAATCCGAGGGAAAGGGAATATTAAGTTCTATTACCATGACCCTTATTATAATGAATAATGGAAAAAAAACCTTTAAAAGGGTAAAAATAGAGGATGAGGATTACGAAGGATATATTAAGAAAAACTATGGAGATGCCCTAATAACCTCATTAAAGAAAAACTATTCTAAGAATAAACTATTAACTGATAGTCATGTAAAGAAAACCCTGTCTTTGGCCTATCTAATGGCCTACTGGGAGGAAGTGGAGTATGAAATAGAAAAAAAATTAAAGAATGAATTATCAGAACATCAAAGAAGTTTAATTGATAAATATAAAAACACAATAATGGACTTTGAAGAAGGTGAAGTAGAGGGAGGAATAATTGATATTAGGATTATGGAGGAGTTAAAAGTAAAAAGAATAAAGATGAATGAGAAATTGGAAAAATTGGGGTTATATGTTGAGGGACGGCCAATCCCTGAGTTGGAGAAATCCCTCAATATTGAAAGGGAAGTATCTGAAAAACTTTCCTTTGATATAATTATAAAGTATATTTCTCAGGATATTTTTGAATACTACCTCTACAATACCCCCGATGAAAGAGCCAGATCCAATATGTTTCCTACCATACTTATTAATCCCTCTCGGGTTAATTTAAAATGGATGAGAATTGAGGGGATAAATCCCTTAGATGTTTTAGATATAAAGTTTTTATTTGAAAGGGAATTACCAAAGTATAATATTACCTTAAAGAACATTGGGGGGGCAGCCCTTTATTTAGTGCATGATTGGGATGTGGTTAAAAGATATAACTATACTAAGAAAGAAGTTGAGGAAATATTAAGTAGCATAGCCCCAATAGATGAAATAAAATCTATTTTAAAGAAAAATAATATAGACTTAAAAAAATTAGAGGAATATAATTCTATAAAAAAGGAGAGAACAAAAAAATTCTTAGGGGCCCTTGGCAAGCTATAGTATCTGATACTATGATAAATAAAAAACTATCAAGATATTATAAATTTAAAAAAATATAAAATAAAAAAAATAAAAAGAAATTATTAGAATATTCAGTAAAATATAATAATTATAGAATAAAAAATAAAATATAAAACCCAATATAAAATTATATTATAAATATACCTTTACCCCCTAAATTAAGGTTCTGCCAGTCTTGTCAAGAAGTACTCTTTTCCCCAATACTTGGACATACATGGAATATAAATGTAGGATTTCTACTTTTTGTTATTTATTTCTTTTTAGACATTTTTAAAGTCTTAAATTGCCTATTTTTATCTTAATTATCCTTTATTTTTTTAATTATTTTAAATTATTTTTATTTTTTTATATTTTAGATATTATTATATATTTTATTTTTATATTAATTTTTATATATTTCCATATCTGTAATTATCTCATATTATTTTTAATTTCTAATCTACATAATATATCCTTAAATGCCTGTGGAATTATGATAAACCCTATTATAATATTAGGAGCCCTAATATTTGATAAACTTATTGGAGAGCCCCCTGAAAAAATACATCCAGTGGTATGGATTGGTAAGGGAATAAATTTTCTTGAAAAATTATTTAAATCCACCTATTCAAAAAATAAAGTTAGAGATTTTATTTTTGGATCCCTTACCACATTGATTATAGTATTGTTAGTATTTTTAATATCCTATTACATCGAAATAATTCTTAATAAAATACCTACAGAATATGTTATTTTAAAGTATATTTTATATTCCCTAATACTTTCAACAGTAATCGGCTATAAATCACTTATAGACTTTTCAAAGGCCCCTATAAACTATATAAAAAATGGAGATCTACATAGTGCAAGAAAATATGTGCAATGCATTGTAAGTAGGGATACCTCAAAATTGGATAAAGAGCATGTTCTCTCAGCCTCCATTGAAAGTTTATCTGAGAATATAACCGATAGTATTATAGCCCCTTTAATTTATTGCATTATATTTGGATTGCCTGGAGGTTTTGTATATAGGGCCATAAATACCTTAGATGCCATGATAGGCTATAGAAATGAAAAATACGAGTACTATGGAAAACTTGCTGCCCTCTTGGATGATATATTGAATATAGTACCCTCCCGTATTGCAGGATTACTACTAATAATAACCTCTCCCTTCTATGGTGGAAGTATAAAGAGGGCATTTTATGGATTTTTAAAGGAAGGTTCAAAAACCCCCTCTCCAAATTCAGGTTATACTATGGCAACAGTGGCCAACAGTTTAAATATGACCCTTGAAAAAAAGGGATACTATAAATTGGGAAGGGGAAAAATAGATCTAAAAAAGGCCTACAATTCATTAAAGGCAGTGGATGCTACAGTGATTGCATTTGTTCTCTTTTATATTATACTGTACTACCTCTTAAAAATTATTATTTAATAATATAGGGTTTATTCTCTAAATCCCTTATTAATCTCCCTATATTTTCACAATCTCCCTTATTTATATCTACAAAAAATACTCTACCTCCAGACTCTCCCTTATTTTTCAAGTTAGTAATTCTATAATATCCATCCCCTGTAGCAACATAGCCTGTGGTATAGGTTGGATTATCTGATAAACATAATTCAGCAATAATCCCTAAATCAATAACCTTGGTGGCTATTGCTATGGCATCTATGGTTCTCTCTGTTCCAATGTTATTTTTTAATATTTTTTCCTTTAATTCCTCTGATGTTGATATACATTTTACCCTTACTCCCCTATCCCTATTAGGCTCCAATCTATGGCCCTCTAAATTTAATAAACTTGCCCCTCTCATGTTGCCCTTATCTATTATTTTAAAGGCCTCCTCTATAATATTTTCTTTTATCCCCTGATTTCTTAGAATATTTTTTGCCACTTCTCTCGCTTTTTCTTTGTTATTACATTCTATGGTTTTAATAGGTAGAGGATCTATATATTTTATAGTTTCTCTAATCTCTTCAATCTTTACATTTATAAAATTTGGAGTTCCATTCTCATGGGAAAGGGCTCTTTTTATAAATTTATTGACAGTTGATTCTATTTCTTCCCTTTTAACTATGGTTTCTGCTCCTGAAATATGTTTATCATTTTTTGAGGCTCTCATCTTTATACTGTACATTCTCTATCCCTAGATAATTTTTACCATAAAAATATAAAAAGTATAATTGAATTATATATAATTACTATTAAAAATTAAGGGGTGATATTTATGATACTATTTGAATGGGGTACCTATAATGCACTATCTACACTTAAACAGGCTGCACTATTGGGTACAAGAATCACAGAGATCCCTCCTGCTATACTATCTAGGAGGATATCACAAGATTACTATGAAAATTACAAGATGATGGGAGAGGATTACTTTACACTCATATTAGCACATGGTCCCTACTACAACTTAACATCTGAGAGGGGATTGAAGGCCCATCTTACTGCGATAGAAAGGGCTACACTTTGTGGGGCTAAGATATATAACTACCATCTTGGGAAGAAAATAGGGGCAGGAGATATAAATGTCCAATTAGAGATTCTGAAAAAGTTTAGAGATGTAAATAGTGAAATGGTGTATTCTCCAGAACCTGCCACCAACGAAGGAGAGTTTGGTACCTTGGACGAGATTGAAGAACTTGTTATTGCTGCAAAAGAGGAGGGAATAAAAATAATACCTTCCCTACAGTTAGAGAATATATTTTTGAATGAATTGGGAGTCTATGAAAGTGATGATTTAATGGAGGCATCTGAAAGGGCTGATGTTAAATGGTGGTTAAATATCCTTGAGAGGATGGATAAAATATCCGAGGATATGATACATATTAGGTTCTCTCAGGTAATAAGTATTAAACATGGAAGTAGAGTATATAAAAAGAGAATGCCCTTAGGAATGGGGTATCCACCAATTGAACCTTTAGCAGAGGCTCTCTCAACGTATTTCGTAAATAACAGTATGGAAAAAATAGTTAAAAAGATACTATTTATATATACAGGATTACCAGAGGTTAAATACAGGGATCTAATAGACATCTACGCCACAATTATGAAATTATCAATAGATAAGTTAATGAGTAAAAAGAATCAGAAGGAATATGGAAGATTTTATGTTTCCCCTAAGATGGAGGAAGAAGAAGGGAATAAAGATCAATAGGATATAACTAATAATAAATAATATTTTAATTAAAAAAATATAAATATTTTAAATTATAATTATGTAGTATAAAAAAATTAAAATTAATAAAAAAATAATATATTAATAAAAGAATATTCTAATCCTCCACCTTAAATTAATATGGACTTTTATAATTGGTTCTGTATAGAAATTCTACATACTCCTTCAGTTTAGGTGTAGCATCTAAAGAATAAAGGATTTTTACTTTTTAGTTTTTATTTTTTTTAGGTGTTTTAAAATCTTAGACTATTATTTATTTTATTATTTTATTTTTAATAATTTATTTTAATTTTAATTATTTTTTTATTTTTAGATTATATTTTTAATTTTATGTTATTATCATATTTTTTATTGAATTTCTACTAAAAATTGAATTTTTTTATATTTAATAAATAAATATTTTTTAAGATAACCTTTAATTATATACAATTTTATATATCTAATTAATAATTTTTATATACTTTATAAATTAATATTTTACTACTTTTTATAATCTATAAATTAAATTCCATAGGAATATATATTCAAATTTACAAAATTAGTTAAGTGATGTATATGATTGATAAATGTCCAATTTGCAGGGGATCTGGAAAAAAAATTGTGAGATATAAGCCATGTGATGAATGTGATGGAACAGGATTTATAGAGGAATTTAATACAAAATCCCACTTTAAAAGGGCCTCAAAAGGTTCAAAATATGATTTAGATGTGGCAGAGGTACCCTGTCCAACCTGTGATGGTACTGGAAAAATACCTGTTTATGATATTTGTGATTCCTGTGGAGGAAGTGGAAAGGTTATAAAATGTGATAAGTGTGGCAAGTATATTGGAAAATACCCTCAAAGTAAGGATAAATCACTATGCCCCAAGTGTAAAAAGGAGGAGGAAGAGAGGCGTAAAAACTTAAAAAGGGTATATGTTTTAGATAATCTATGCAATATGGGAGATTTAGAGGAGGGAAAATTTTACAGAGGTAAGGTATCAAGGACTGAGAAGTATGGAGTATTTATTTCCCTAAATGAGCAAACCAGGGGATTACTTAGATCCCGTGAGATGGTTGGAAAAAGACTTAGTGATTTTAAAATAGGGGATGAGGTTATTGTCCAGGTTTCAGAACTAAAGCCTGAAAGGAGAGAGGTGGATTTTAGATATATTCCCATTACAAACTATTCCATTGAAAAATTGGAAAAAAGTGTGCCCTTAACCTCCATAAAGGATATTGTAGATAAGGGAATATTGGAGATGAGAGATGAAATAGTACATGTTAGGGGGGAAATTATCCAGATTACTCAGACTCCAGGACCTACTATCTTTACATTAACAGATGGAACAGAGACTGCATGGGTTGCAGCCTTTGAAATTGCAGGTTTAAGGGCCCATCCTGAAATAATGGTTGGAGATATAGTGGATGTTGTAGGCTCTGTGTCCATAAGGGATGGAAAATTACAGATTGAAAGAATAAAGTTAAAAAAGTTGGAAGGGGAAGAAGCAGAGGAAGTAAAAGAAAACATAGAAAAGGAGTTGGATAAAAAATCAGAGCCCTACAGTGATATTAAATTCCTTGTGGATAGCCCTATTTTGGAAAAGTTAAGGCCTAAAATGGCCCATGTGGCAAAGAAAATAAGAAGGGCCATATTGGATGGAAAGCCCATAATAATAAGACACCATGCTGACACCGATGGATACTGTGCAGGATTGGCACTGGAGAGAGCCATACTTCCAATATTAAGTGAATTCTCAATAGATACTGATGCACAGTGGCATTACTTTAGAAGAAGTCCTTCAAAGGCTCCATTTTACGAGTTAGAGGATATAACTAAGGATTTAGTATATTCCTTAGAGGATAAATTGAGATTTGGCCAAAAGATGCCATTGATAGTACTTACTGACAATGGAAGTACAGATGAAGATGTTCCTGCACTATCTCAGGCTGAGGCCTATGGTATGGATGTGGTTGTAATAGATCACCACTACCCTGGAGAGGTAATAAATGGCAAAGTAGAGGTTGATGACTACATAAGTGGCCATGTTAATCCCTACCTTGTTGGAGGGGACAGTAATTTAACAGCAGGGGTACTGGCAACAGAGGTGGCAAGAATGATAAATGAGGAGGTTACCCCTGAAATATGCCATATTCCTGGTATAGCCGTGGTGGGAGATCATGCAAAGGGCAGAGAGGTGGAGGAATACATAAAAATAGCCCTAAGGGATTTAACAGAAATGAGCAGGAAGTATGGTAGTGGAAGGGAATACACTGTGGAGGATTTACATAAAATTGCCCTATGTATGGATTTTGAGGCCTTCTATTTAAGATTTATGAATGGAAGGGGAATTGTAGAGGAGATACTTGCCACAAACAAAAGGGAAATATACAGGCATGAAAAATTAATTGATATACTATATGAAAGAGCCATGGAAATGATAGATAGACAGATGAAGGCTGTTCTACCTGCCCTAAAAACTGAAAAACTTGATAATGGAATAATATTAAATACCTTAAATGTGGAAAAGTATGCCCATAAATTTACATTCCCTGCCCCTGGAAAAACCTGTGGTTTTGCCCATGATAGCATTGTTCAGAAGTATGGGGAGGATAAACCTATAATAACAATAGCCTATGGTCCAGATTTTGGGGTAGTTAGAGCCACAGATGCTGTTAGTGAAAAATTCAATTTTAATTTAAACCTGATAGTTGAACAACTTATAGAGGAAATTCCTGAGGCCTCCTTAGATGGGGGAGGCCATGAATGTGCTGGAAGCCTTAAATTTGTTGAGGGATTAAGGGATAGGGTATTAACTAGGTTCATAGAAATAATAAAGGAAATGAAATGCTAAATAAGTCATTTAAAAATAAAATATATAAAAAATAAAATACTCCTTCTTATCAAATATAATTAAATCCTAATAAAAAAATAAAATTATAATAAAAAAAATTAAAATTCATTGAAAAAATAAAATAAAGGATAAGGAAATTAATAAAGTTAATATTATTGTGGAAGAATAATTTCCATCTAAAAATACTTAGGAAGATAATATCATAAGATCCAAAGAAAAAGAAGATATAAACACCTGTTTTCTTGCATATAATTTATTAGATTTATAGAAATTTGCAGGAAAAAGATCTAACTGTTAAGACTACTATTTTTTGGAGTTTTTATTATTAACTATTATATGAGAATTAAGATTTAAAAAATAATAAATAATTTTAAAGGATTGTAATAAAAAATAAAATAATTTAAAAATAGTTAAAACTTAAAAATAAATAATAATTATAGTTAAGAACATAATTTTTTAAACCATAATCCAAATATAAAAAATAAATAAAAAAATTAAAAAAATAAAAATAATTAAAATAATTAAAAAAATAAAAATAATTAAAAAATAATAAAATTAAATACCCTAAATCCTAAAATATAGGAAAAAATTAATTATTTAAAGAAATAAAAAAGTAAATACTTAAAAAGTAGAAATCCCATTTAACATACCCCCCTCCCCCCTACACCCCTAAGCACTGGATGTCCAGAGAAAACCCTTTAAGTATGGATGCTATATCCATAATAAGTTTAAATTATTATGTCCTTGACTACAATTAAAATAAAAGTATAATTAAAAAAACAAAATATAGAAATAATTAAAATTAAAATAATATAAAAGTTTATTTTTTTAAAAAATTATTATAAAAATAAAATAATTAAAAAAAGGAATTTATAAATAAAACATTTTAGAAAATGAACCATTTAGGAAATTAAAAATCTATAAAAAGGCATAGATCCTTAAAAAACTTTTATCATTTTTTTAAAGTCCTATAAATGTTAATGTTAGGTAATTAATATAAAAAAGTTTTAATAATTATTATTAAAAAATAATTTTAAAATAAATATTTTTTTATTTTTAAATATTAAATTAGGGGGCCACTATGAAAACCATTAAGGACATAAATGAAAAAATAAAGAATGGAGATGCCGTAGTTTTAACTGCCGAAGAAATGATCAATGTGGTGGAGGATATAGGGCCAAAGAATGGGGCAAAGGAGGTAGATGTTGTTACAACAGGTACCTTTGGTGCAATGTGTTCCAGTGGAGTATTTTTAAATTTTGGCCATGCTGATCCACCTATAAAGATGATGAAAACCTATCTCAATGGAGTGGAGGCCTACTCTGGATTGGCAGCAGTGGATGCATATTTGGGAGCCGCCCAACCTAACTCTGATGTTGATATTGATATTGACTATGGGGGAGGTCATGTTATTGAGGATCTTGTAGCAGGCAAGGAAATCCAACTTGTTGCAGAGGGCTATACCACAGATTGCTATCCAAGAAAAAGAGCCTCTACCACAATAACAATAGAGGACTTAAACCAGGCCATACTATTGAATCCAAGAAACTGTTATCAAACCTATGGAGCCGCCACAAATAGTAGAGAGGAAAAAATATATACCTATATGGGGGCTTTACTTCCTGAGTATTCCAATATAAATTATTCTGGAGCAGGACAATTAAATCCCCTTCAAAATGACTACAATATAAAAAATAAATCCTACAATACCATAGGAATTGGTACTAAAATATTCCTTGGAGGAGGTATTGGATACATCATAGGAGAGGGTACCCAGCATGATCCCGAGGGAGCCTTTGGAACTTTGATGGTAAAGGGAGATTTAAAAACAATGAATCGTAATTTCCTTAGAGGGGCTACTATACCAAAGTATGGAAGTACTTTATTTATTGGAATTGGGGTTCCAATACCTATTTTAAATGAGGACATTGCAAGGGCCTGTGGTATAAGGGATGAGGAAATTATGGTTCCCATTGTGGATTATGGTGTTCCAAGAAGGGATAGGCCCATTGTATCCAAAACAAATTATAAAGATCTTAGGACTGGTGAAATTACTATTGAAATTAGGGAGGATGAAACAGGTAAGGTAATAGAAAAAACCATAAAAACTGCATCTGTTTCCAGTTATAAAAAGTCCATTGAAGTTGCCGAGGAACTTAAAAGATGGATATTAAAAGGGGAATTTACCCTATCTGAACCAGTGGATAATTTGGGAAGGGGCTCAAATAAACCTATGAAACCAATAGCAAAATTGGTAAGGGATATTATTAGCAGACCCCCTATTGTGGCAACTTCAGATATATCCATAACTGAGGCCTCAAAAATACTTATTGAAAAGAACATAAATCACCTACCTATTGTAGATAACAATCATAAATTAGTGGGTATTTTAACATCATGGGATATTGCAAGGGCTGTGGCCCAGAATATTAACTCAATATTTGATATAATGACCAGGCAGGTTATAAGTACAACCTTAGATGAGCCCATTGATGTTGTAGCAAGAAAAATGAGCAAATATAACATATCAGGGGTTCCAGTAATTGATAAAAATGGAAAGATCATAGGAATGGTAACTGCAGAGGATCTCTCAAAATTATTGGGATATAAAAAACATTAATTCCAAAAAAAAAAATAAAAAAATACTATAAAATTTATTAAAAAATAATTCATAATTAAAAAAACAAAAATAAATATAGTTAAGCATTAATGTTTAAACTATAATACCAGAGCCTTCAAAAAATTACATAGACACACTCGAAAGGGGATAATTATGATAAATAATTTATTAAAATTATTGTTGATAATAGTGATAATCCTAATGCCATTACAGGTATATGGAGAAAATCCAAAGGTTGTAAAGGCCTGGTTAGGGGTATATAGATATAACGGTACCTATTACGATCCCTTAGGAAATACCTTTGATGGAAGTAGTTCATTTGAGGGTTCAGACTATATATATACCGTTATAAACTATCAGTTGAGTAACGGAGACATAATAAGACAGGTGATTAAATTAAATGATAATCTCGGAACTACAGACCCTGCAGCCACTACAGTATTATATTGGAATGATAAAAATTGGGTAGTACATAATTTACCTAATCAGACTGTGATAAACAAATATGAGAGTGAAATACCAGTAGGATCTCAGATTAAAATATCAATGGCTGATAATTATGCTGGTACTGCTTATGGAAATGGGATTTGGATAGTACATATATCAGAAAATGGAATAAACTTTATTGAAGCCAGTCAATATGGTTGTTATTATCATAATGTCTCCTTTGTTTTCCAAAACTTAAATACAAATTCTATCTGGGAAGTGCAAATGCCATATAAAAATAAAAATACTATTGCAAGTAGAGTCTTCTACAGTGGAATAATTCCATTTAATGGATCCAATGCTACTATATATAATATACATGGTGATACTCCATATGCAGGCAAGATTTTACAGTTTGCTCCACCTACTGAACTCTTTAAATCCTCTGGTGGAAGTGCTTCGAAATCTAAGGAAAAGACTGTTGAAATGGATTATCAGGCTGAAGAAGCTGAAAAGACAATAGAAGATACCAAATCAACAATCTCCCAGATAAAATCAAAATACAATATAAAAGAAGCAGAATCTCTACTATCTCAAGCTGAAGAGGCATTTAACAAGGGAGACTACTCTAAAGCAAAGGAACTTGCTCTAAATGCTAAGGATACGGCAATAAAAATAAAAGAGAAGGCACAAACTGTTGATGGGATAATAAAAGACGCCAAATCAACAATCTCCCAGATAAAATCAAAATACAATATAAAAGAAGCAGAATCTCTACTATCTCAAGCTGAAGAGGCATTTAACAAGGGAGACTACTCTAAAGCAAAGAAAACTGCTTTAGAGGCAAAATCCCTAGCCTTAGATATAGATCAGGATAGTATTCCAAATGAAGAAGATTTTGCACCTTACATAAACAACTACTACATCTACTCTATTATAATTGCAATCATACTAATATTGGCAGTAAATTATTATACATCTAGAAAAAGAAAAAAAGAATACGACGAAAGAAAGATGAAAGAATTTAGATCAAAAGTGGAAAAATGGAAAAAAGAAGGTTATGATGTAAGTGAGTTGGAGGAGATGTTAAAATGAGGATTTAAATTGATAGATAAAAACCAAAGAATAAATGTTTTAAATTATAATTACTAGAATTTTAAAAAATTACAGAATCTATATCCTCATTTGCAAGTAGTTATTATAAATTTTTAGGAGATGGGTTAAGGTTATGTGCTTAACTATAAAAAATAAAAGATTTTAAAATATCCAAAAAGAAGTAAAGTCCCTTATTATTCTCCTTGATACTCTGAGTACTAAAAGAGAATAGGAAGAATTTCTTACAGGATAAATTATGAAAGTTATACTCAATAGGTAGGGATTTAAAGTATCTTTCTTTATTATTCTCTTTTATTCTTATAGTCTGAGGAATTATTTAAGATTATATCTTCGATTATGATTATAGTCCTAAACAAAACTATATATACTAAACTATAAAGAAATAATTAAAAAATTAAAAGTAATAAAATAAAAAATAATCTAAGATTTTAAAATATCTAAAAAGGAATAAATATTTAAAAAAGTAGAAATCCCATAATTATTCTCCGTAATACTCTCAAGCACTGGAGAGATGTAGAATTTCTTTATAGGGTTTATTATGGGAATTATACTCAAAAAATGAAATAGGGCTTAAAGTACTTCTCTTTATTGGCATTTTGTTCTCTTTATTATATATTATAAGTTTAGATATTATGTGTTTGTCTATAATTATTTTTATTTTCTAATTATTTTTTTATTTTTATTTTAAATTATTTTTTTAATAAAAAATATTTTTTTATAGAGAAGGACAATTTTTCCTCCTAATAGGACTTTTTATTTTATAGTATTAAATATATAGTTGAGAACATAATTTTTTAAACTATAATTTAAATATAAAAAATAAATAAAAAAATAATTAAAAATTAAAAATAAATAAAATTAAAATAACCTAAATCCTAATATAAGAAAAAATTAAATATTTAAAGAAAACAAAGAAAAGTATATACTTAAAAAGTAGAAATCCCATAACCTACCCCCCTTCCCCCTACACTCCTAAGCACTGGATGTCCAGAGGAAACCCCTAAAGATATAACGAAAGGTAACTATTTATAGAAGACATATAATACTTTAAACCTATTATAATGGGGTAATCCCAATACTTGAAGAATTTCCTCTGCACTTTAGTGCTTGAGTGTAGGGGGAAGGAGAATAGTAATAGTATATGATTTCTACTTTTTAAGTACAGTGTTTGAGGTGTAGGAAGAGAGGGATGATGGTGGGGAATTCTACTTTTTGAATATTTATTTTTCTTTATCTCTTTAAATATTATTTTTTTCTATGTCTTAGGATTTAGATTAATTTTATTATTTTTTTAGATTATTTTAATTTTATTTTTTAATTTTATTTTTTATACTATAATATGAGTTTAAGAAATTATATTCTTAACTATAAATCTAAAATATTATTATGTACTTATTATAAACAAAGTAATGGCTTTTATTTAAATGGAACGTCCTAATAACTTCATAATATGAATATAACCTTAAAAAAATAAATATTTTATATATAAAAAATAAAAAAACAATAAATCTATAAATATAAATAATAATCTAAGATTTAAAATAGAATGATAACAATATATATTTTTTTATCCTGGTGAAACCATGAAAAAGAGAATGTACTATTGGGTGGATGAAAAGTATATAGATAAGCCCATAATTTCAGAGGCAATTCTAAAAACAAAGATTATGATAAATATACTAATGGCAAAGATCATGCCTCAGGAAAGTTTCTTAATTATTGAATTAAATGGAAATAAAAATCAGATAAATGAAGCCATGGATATATTAAACCGCTATGGTGAAATTGAGGATATTCCAAAAATAATAGAGAGAAAGGATGATAAATGCATAGACTGTGGAGCCTGTGTAATACACTGTCCAGTTAAGGCCATATCCCAAGATAGAAAGTACAATGTAATATTTGATGATAAGGAATGCATTGGATGTAAAAATTGTGTTAAAATATGCCCAGTTAAGGCAATAGATGTCTTTGATATTTATTAGATTTATAAAATCATAATCCATATATAATGGAGGAGGTGCAACAATCTTAGACTTAATTAATACCATTCAAAAAATGAAGGAAAAGGATTGGAAGGTTTTAAAGATTATAGAGGTATTAATGAGACATTATGAATGGGTGCCCTTAGATGAAATAATTAAAAAAACAAAAATTAAGGATGGGGAGATACATTATAGGCTAAAGATATTAGACAGGTTTAAATTAATAAATAGAAGTTCCTATGGATATAGATTGTCCCATAAGGGATATGATGGATTGGCACTAAATGCCTTTATCAAAAGGGAGGTTATAAAGGCAATAGGGGGAAAACTTGGTGTAGGTAAAGAGGGGGACGTTTATAATGTTCTATTGAGTAATAACAGAGAGGCTGTTTTAAAATTTCATAAATTGGGGAGGACATGCTTTACAAGGGGAAAAAGATATAGGGGTTATCTGGCAGATAAGCGACATATTAGTTGGTTGTATGCCTCCAGGCTAACGGCAGAAAGGGAATTTCAGGTATTAAATGATTTATTTCCCATTGTAAAGGTTCCAGAACCAATAGAGCAAAATAGGCACTGTATTATTATGGGGAAATTGGATGGTGTGGAGTTAAAAAGGGTAGATTTAAATTCCCTTAATATTAATATTGATAAACTATTTTGGGATATAATTGAGGAAATAAAAAAAATGTATGAGATTGGATATATCCATGGTGATTTAAGTGAATTTAATATATTAATTAATGAAAAGGGAGATTTTTTAATAATTGACTTTCCTCAGGCTCTACAAATAAAGGATAACTCCAAAATAATAAAAATAGATAAATTACCCTTAGAATTGGAAATTGATAAGGAATTTTATTTAAAAAGGGATTTGGAAAATGTCTTAAGGTATTTTAGAAAGTATGGTATAGAGGAGGATTTAAATAATGTTTATCAATATGTTATAGATGGAAAAGAATGTAATTTATAGGGTATATAATTTATAAAAAATTAAAAAAAATAAAATATATAGAATAATATAAAATTTATTTCTTAAAAAAATATTTACTAATAAAAAGTTATAAAAAATATGGTAAAAAAGTATTATAAATATAAAATATTTAAGAAGAACCACATACAAAGATAGAACTCCATAAAAAGAGATAAAAACTCTAAGGCATTATTTATTAACAATCCCTAAGAGGATAGGCATTAAAAAATAACAGAGTAATAGGAGTTATAAGATAAGGCTAATTTTAAAATTATAAATAAAATATAAATACCTAGTTCCCATCACCTATTAAGGATAGAAATTAAAAGATTATAAAACTAAGAATAATCTTAACAAATAGACCCCTTCTACTTACGGCCCGTATATATATCAATCTGAAATTATCTACAACTGAGAAAAATGTTTTTCTTTCTCAGTTTAGAAAGAAATCCATAATACTCCTGCTCCTTATAACTCTCAATAATGTTCTCTCTTTTCACTGTAATGAATGTAACATCCTTTTTCTTCATTTTTTTAGAGAACTCCCTGCTCAATGTATCCTTTATACCTATGGTAGTTTCTTCTTTTAACCTTTTAGTAAAATCCTTTTTTCCTTGAGAATAGTTAATATGTTTTTTCCAGTACTTATGTAAAGTAATTTATTATATCTAATTTTGGGAATAGTTTCTCTTCAATAAAGTGAGTATAAGCATGTTTTATAACTCCATTGAAGTGCAGATGCAGGAATTAAAAGTCATAAAATCATGCAGGGATATTGTTTTCCTATTGGCCTTAGAGGGATAGTGTTCATCTATAACTGGTTTTATTAATTCTCTTATTCTTTTATTTCTTTTGTGTATTTTTCTATTAGCATCATGATTTTTATGTAAGTTAGTGGTTAGTATATATTGTTTTTGGTGGGAAATAGGGTTTATTATATATAATTTATAACCCATTTGTGCAGTTTAAATAATAAAAGTATAAATATTAAGTAATAAAGAGAAATACTTAAATATAAGAAAATACTGTTAATAGTATATTTTCTTTAACCTAACTATAGATATCCTTTTTTTAGAGTGCTTAGGGATATTGAGAAGAAAAATAATGGGATTTTTACTTTTTTTATTTTATTTATTTTTTTCTTCTAAATGTTTTAAAATTTTAGATTATATTTTATTTATTATTTATTTTAAATTATTTTTTATTTTTTTACTGGACGCTTTTAATATTAAGTTTTTTATTTATTATATATAGATTTATTTAAGATTACAATCTTTATGGTAATTTTTTTAGTATAATTAATTTTTAAGGTCAATAATTTTATTTTTTTATTTATTACTTAATTAATTATTTTTAACTCTGTTTCCTTTAAACTCCCTAAATAATTTATATGTTTCATTATCTATTGGATATATTTTAATTTCAACATTATTAAATATACAGTGATTTTTTATATATCTGTAGGCTTTATCTCCCTCATAATTCTTAAAAAAGGCATAAATAACTTCTTTTTTGTAGGATACTATATACATATTGTTATCTATCTCCATTAAGGAGGGTTCATCAGTTAGAATATTTATCAAAGAATCGTTATTTATTACTTTAATAGGCCCCTTACTTTTTATTTTATTTACTAATTCATCAAAGGAAACAAAAATTTTTAATAGGCCCCCTGGATAGGTTTCAATATATTCATTAAATCTTTCAGAAGATATTTTTTTAAAGGATATTCTAACATCACTAACTGCAAATATTGTTTTTATTTTATTGAGGGCCTTTTTTCCCTCAATTATTTTATTATTACTTTGGTAAATTGAGAACATTTCCTCATAGTTATTAAAAAGTATTACTCCCTTATCTTGACTATACTTCCTGGGAATTAAAATTACCTCATACTTATGGGGGCCTATGTAGTTATATATTAAATTATATTTATCCAGTATTATCTCACCACTTAAGTTATATTTATTATTCAGGGGGGTATTTGCCTTTTTTAAAGATAATATTACATATTCTATTGATGAAGATTTAATATTTTTTGAATTATTCTTTATAAACTCATCTAATTCATCCTTGGAGCATTTGTATATCTCAATTAAAAATTCATTAGGTAAAACTTTTAAAATATTCTTTATATCTTCAGGCTTATTGTTCCAAAGTGAAAGTATTAATTTTGAATTGCTATATAACAAAATACCCTGATCTATTTTTATAAGTCCAGTGAAATTATCTAAGTCATCTATGGCCTCTTTAAGGTTAGATAGGTTGCCCAATTTTGAATATATCCTTTTCATAATTTCCCGTGTTTTAAAATAGAATATAGTTAATGCTTAAAAAAATAAAAAAAATAATAAAACGGCGCCAGGGGGGAATCGAACCCCGAGTTCATAAGAACTTGACGGATCTGAAGTCCGCCCTGTACCACCAGGTACAGCACCTGGCGCCACAAAACATAATATAATTTTTATAAAATATTTATTTATAATTTATATATTTTTCTACATTTTTAGTTATTTATTTTATGATTTTAATTATAAATCAAAATACAAACTATTATCATATTAAAAAACCATATGAATATAATATATTTAATATATTGATAATTAATAAATTTATAATAAAGTTTATATATAAATTCATTACAGAATATAAATAATAATTATAATAAATAATTACAATAAATAAATATATATTATAAATTAATATATTATTAAATATTATATACAATATACCTACTATGACACAGTAAATGGAGGGTAATTATGAAATTGCGTAATATACTAATATCGTTAATAATGATTTTGGGGGCATTGCCGTTAGGATTGGCCTCAGAATCCCCACAAAATGTGGCAGTTGTTGTATCCACTCCAGCAGATGCAATTGTCGCAGCCCCATACGCCAAGGCTATGGGATATAAATTAATATACACCCCTACCAGTAGGTTATCAACAGGTGCTGAAAGGGAACTTACAACAGGAGGTTATGATAAGGTTATAATAGTTGGAGGTCCAGTGGCAGTTAGCACCACAGTTGAGAATCAAATTAAGAACTTAAATATAAAAACTGAGAGGGTTTGGGGAGAGACAAGAGTGGAAACCTCCATAGAGGTGTATAAATTAATTAAGAAAGATAAACCAGAATTAATTGATAATATTGTAATTACCAATGGATTCAATGAAAAAGTATCACCAGTGGCTGTTAGTTTCAAAGCTCCTGTGTTATACTATGGATTAAACAAAGATGAAAAAGTTATGGAGATATTGAGGGATATAAAACCAAAAAATGCAGTAGTTTTAGGAAAAAATGTTCCAAAGGGTATTGTGAATACAGCATCAAAAAATTCTGAGAGTACCTTCATTGCAAGTGGTTCCGAGGATGATGTTGTAAGAACTGCAATATCCTACGTTGAAAAGATAAACCCAGATGCTAAAAATAAAGGGGCCTCAGTAGTTTATACAGAAAAAACCAAGGATCCAATACTAAATGCAATAGTAAATTTTGTTGAAGGCTACACTGGTATGATAGTATCCCTATCATCAACAGATAAAGGGGTATTGAATAAAATACTCTCAAAAGTCATAGAAATTACCACTACAATCTCAGTAAATAGTGATAATCCAACAATATCTGAGAAAATAAAAAATATCGCACAGAACTTAGGACCTGTATCAGTTTCATTAACCTCCACCTCTGGATGGAGTGGTGGTGGAGGTAGTGGTGGATGGAGTGGTGGAGGAAGTAGGCCACCTTCTACACCAACTCCAACAGGTCCTGCAGTGAAAATTGTTGCAGATGGAAAAACTATAGTATTTGAAGGGCAGGATAAAAATACCTTAAAAATCACTGGAAACTATACAATAGATATACCTAAGATAAAGGCAGTTGTAAATGTGGTGGATAAAGAAGATGATACTCATAACATAACTATTGACTTTAGAGATAACAAATCTGTAGCATCAATAGTGGAGGCAATGAACAACTTCAATGTAGTGGCATACAATGGAAGCAATGTAAAAATAACCTACAACAACCCAGATATGAAGGGTAAGGATGTTTCACTTCATGTGATAACCACTAGGAAAACCTTCAGAAATAATGTAAATAGTTTATTAGATGGAGATGCTACAGGGTTGATCAAGACATTAAATGAAAGTCATGAAAATATTGGAACAGTGCTTGATAATGGCGAGGTTGTATTCACCTACAATCCATCTGACTGTGGAGAGCACATAGTAATAATCACTGAAGGAAATGGAGTTCCAATAGATGCAAATAATGTAAGGGTATTGGCAGTGGGTGGATTCGAGGTAGTGAAGTATAATATGAGTATAGAATATGAAACAGATAGTGATACAGTAAATGTAGCTATAGAACTAAACAGTATACCGGATCATAAAATTAGATATGGAGCAGTATTGATAGACAAAGATGTAGAAATAATATTGAATATAACAGGAACCAATCCAAACAACAACCTGTTCAACGTGTCTATCGTTAGAGAGGGTAAAGAGTCACAGATTGTAGCCAATAACGACTTCATAAAGTTAAACAGATCAAAAGTGAGTGAGATAATTGGAACTATATATGATGATGATGCTGCTTCAGATTATACTGAAACTCCTACGAAGAATGCTTCAGAAAATCTCGTCTTAATGTATATAGAAAACAGTTACCTAGTAGCAATAGCCTACGATACAGTAGATAAAAAGATTGTTGCTATACAATCTCAAAAAATAAATAATTAAATCTTTAATATTTTTATTATTTTTTTAATATTAATATTTAAAAATTTAAATTTATTTATAATAATTATTTTAAAATTTACCTTAGTTCCTGGACAAAAAAGTTTTAATAAATTTAAATAATAATATAATATTTATATTCAAGCACATAATTCCTTGAACTTATCCTCTAAAAATGTATAAATAATTCCTTTCAAATGATATATGGACTTCTAATCTTTTTGGAGATTTAACAATCATAGTTTAAAATATTATGTTCTTTACTATGAAAAGGTGACTTATAATGAAAAAATTACTCTTTATAATCTTAGGGTTAATCCTAATAGTTTCTCCAGTATATGGAGTATCAAATTCAACAATTACCCCCTCAAATCCAAAGGTTGGAGATACTATAGTAATAACTGGAAAGGCTAATCCTAACGAGGAGATAAACTGCCAGATCTGGTTTGAGGTCTATCCATCTGTTAATCCTCCTAAATACAAATACATCATGAACGACGTGGAAATACCTATCACCCCTAACAGTTTCAAGATTGTTGCAGAAAATGTAAAAAATAAACTATATATATTTATAAAAATGGGTATGTGGATTACTAAGAAAAGAGATGCAAATCAAGAGGGTGTGGCAGTATTTTCTAAATCCAACATCCCTAAAGGTACCTATGATATTGAAATTAGGGGAACTATAAAAGATCCAGAAAAACCTGTAAAATTAAAAATATTCGCATCAACTAAGATAAAGGCAGATGAAAATGGTAATTTTAAGTACTCCTATAAAATAAATAATATACCTGAAGGGACAGTAGTCCATCTGGACATTGGAGGTGTAAAAAAAGATATATTAATTGAAGGGAGCATACCTGCCCCTCCACCTGTAGACCCACCTGAAGATACTTCAAATGATAATAATAACGACAATGACAATAATAATGACAATAATAGCGATGATAACAATAACAATAAACCCAGTGCCAATAACAACTCCAAAATAGTAGTTAATCCTATTGAAGTTATAAATAGTTCCAATAATAATGAAAATATACCTGAAGATACTTTAAATAATAATGAACCCAATAACAGTTCCCAACTAGTGGTGGTTAGGGTACCACCTCCCTTAGATAATCAAAAAAATACTGCCAATGATGTATCCCTTAAACCTCCAAACAAAGAAAATATAATAGATGGCACAATTATAAAAAATATTAAAAGTGCCATGTTAACAATTCATTACGGCACTAAGATTAGCAAAAGAGGAGATGTATCCATAAAGGAGGTAAATATTTCAAATACTACCTTGGCATACTATATATTCCCAAAGGATGCCGAGTTTAGTAAGCCCCTAACCTTGGAGGTATTCTACAATCTATCCGATGATAAAAGTATTACTGTTTTACATTATGATAACAATCTTGAAAAATGGGTAAATATACCTTACAAATATGATAAAAATAACAGTAAAATAATTGTTGAGGTATCAAAATCTGGGTATTATGTATTAAAGGAATATAATATAGATATAGAGAATAACAATGAGAGCATATTTGATAAAATTAACTCCATCTTAGATCTCATTAAAATATTAACAACAGTAATATTAAGTTATTTACAAAATATTTTCTAAATAATTATTTAAATTATTTAAATATATTTATCCCTATATAAATTGCCAGAATTGCAAATACTATAAAGAAAATTATTTGCTGACTTCTTATTATTTTCTTTCTTTTTTTAACATATTCATCCTTACATCTCTCAGAGCAAAAGGTTTCTTCTGGAGGTATAGAGATTCCACAGTTTAAACAGTGTCTATGTTTTTCCATAAAAAACCTCCTTTTTTTTACTTAATATATATTAAATAAATATTTAATCCTCCCCAGGCAATATAATTGTACCATTGTGCCTATCACTTAAGGAATTTAATATCTCTTCAGGAGTTCCTTTGATGACAATTGTTTTTAATTTTGCCCTATCTATTATCTTAGAGGCTAAAGGATCCACTATTGAGGAAGAACCTGCATTTATAGAGGAAGAACTTGTAATATTTAATAACTCCTTACTTGTTAAAGTTTTTATCTTTTTTGCATCGTTGTATTTATTGGGGTCCTTATTATATACCCCATCTACGTTGGTGGCTATAATTAGTAGATCTGCATCTATATATTCTGCCAAAGAGGCTGCAACAGCATCTGTGGTATGGGCAGGATGAGTGCCCCCCATAACAACAATTTTATTTAAATTTAACATTAATTCAGCCTCTTTAAAGTTCTCTGGAACTTTTTTTATGGAATAATCCCCAAGGGCAGATATTAGAACCATACTATTCATTCTTGTAGATAATATACCTATTTCATCACAGAATGCCTCATTACTAAATTCCCGAGCAATGGATATGTAGTTTCTGGCAGTGTATCCCCCCCCAACTACAATACATAAATCATGTTTCAAGTCCTTTATTTTTTTAAATACTTCGGCATACTTTTTAATATTTTCTAAGGATGGTCCCTCTTTTGGCATAATCACAGAACCACCCAATGCAAAAACTAATTTCATACTATTACCTCTTCCTTGGATTTAATTATAGTAAAACACATGATATTTTAAACTTATTATAAATATAGTAATTCTGATGCTTAAAGAATTTCCTCTGCACTTTCAGTACTTAGGAATATGGGGGAATGGGGCAGTTTTATGGAATTTATACTCTTTAAGTATTTATTTTTTTATATCTTTAAGTATTTTATTTTTTCCCTTTTTATCTTAGATTTAGGTTATTTTATTATTATTTTTGGTTATTTTATATTTCAATTTATTTTTTAATATTTTAAAATTTTTTTTTTAAATTATTTTTTTATTATCTCTGTTTTTTATATTTAGATAGTTTAGGAATTGTGTTCTTGACTATAATGGTGATATTTAGTATTGGATTATTTTATTACTATCTATCCCCTTTTTCTTTGGTATCTTGGTATTTAATTTATATTATTATTTCGGAATTATTTAAATAAATTTTTTTGATCATTATTTTTTTATTGACAATAATATAAATAATAATTGAAAAGAATATATTTATAAATTAACATTAAATATATATTTGTAAATTGAATATAATATACATTAAATATTGATTTATAGGGTAATGTCCTAAAAGGTGGTAAATATAGTAAATAAATTATTAAAGCCATTATTGATAATAATGATAATAATAGTTTTAACAATAATCCTAATGCCATTACAAATACAGGGGGGGAATCCAAAGGTTGTAAAGGCCTGGTTGGGAGTATATAAATATAACAATACCTATTACGATCCCTTAGGAAATACCTTTGATGGAGAAAGTTCATATTCAGGCCCAGATTATAGATATGCTGTTATAAACTATCAGTTGGATAATGGAGTGATAATAAGACAGGTGATTAAATTAAATGACAACAAAGGAACCACAAGTCCGGCACCTACTGTAGTATTATCCTGGACGGCACCAAATGGAACAACATATTCAATATTTAGACAAAGGGAGCGGCATACATATAATATAACTCCTCTACCATACATTACAGAAATACCTGTAGGATCTCAGATTAAACTGAGAATGAACGATAATTATAATGATGATAACTATGTAGATGGACATTGGGATATAAATATATCAGAAAATGGAATAAACTTTAATAATACCTATCAAAATAGTTTTTATCATCATAACCTATCCTTTGTTTTCCAAAACTTAAATACAAATTCTACCTGGGAATTACAAATGCCCTATAAAGAGATAGGAAGTGTATATTACAGTGGAATAATTCCATTTAACGGGTCTAACGCTATTATATATAATATATCTGGAGATACACCATACAAAAATCAAGTCCTCCAATACACTCCACCTGCTAACTTCTTTGAAGCCCCTGGTGGAGGAATATTCCTTAAAATCCTCATACTTGTAGGTGCATTAATTATATTTGCTGGAATTATACTATTTATAATTAATAAAAAAAATTAATATATTAAAATTTATTTTTTTAAATTATTAATAAATATTTAAAATACTTTTAATTTTTTATAGTAAATTATATATAGCATTAAAATCCACTTATTTAAAATATTTAAAATCCTATAATAAATTAAATTTTATTTTTTATAGATATATTAATTTTTTTAAATATAAATTTTTTTTATAGATTTATAAATTTTTTTGAGGATACTATGGAATATAATAAAAAATATAAATCCCCAGCCTTGGCTGTGGATGGGATTGTAAATATTGACAATAGGTTATTATTAATAAAAAGAAAAAATCCTCCATTTAAGGACTTTTGGGCATTTCCTGGAGGTTTTGTGGATTATGGAGAATCTACAGAGGACGCCATAATAAGAGAAGTTTTTGAAGAAAGTGGATTAAAAACTGAGATAGAATCTCTTTTAGGGGTATATTCCAATCCCAATAGAGATCCAAGGGGCCATGTGGTTTCCATAGTTTATATTTTAAAATACATTGAAGGTTCCCCCAAGGGCTCAGATGATGCCAAGGAGGCTAAATTTTTCAGTATAGGGGATATAAAGAATATGAATTTAGCCTTTGATCATAAATCTATTTTTAAGGATTATTTAAAATTCAAGTTAGGACAATATTAAAAAAGGTGAAATTTATGGTGGAATTCTGTCAAAAGTGTAATAATATAATGCTCCCAAAAAATGGTAAATTAGTATGCACTGTATGCTCCTTTGAAAAGGATCTTGGAAAAAGTAATGAAACATTTGAATTAAAGGAAAAAATAGAATCTAAAAAAGAGGAAATTGTAGTAATTGAAAATGTAAATACATTGCCTACAACAAGAATAGAGTGTCCAGAATGTGGAAACATGGAGGCCTATTGGTGGCTTCAGCAAACTCGATGTGCAGATGAACCTGAAACAAGGTTCTATAAATGTAAAAAATGTGGATATACTTGGAGGGAGTATGATTAATTTATTTTTTAATTTTTTAACTACTTTATAATATTTATCCCATCCAATAGTATTTTTCCTGCTTTAACTTTTTTACATTCCTTTTCAACAAAGATCCTCAATTTACTGGCATTACAGAAGTGTTGAACCCGCAATCCAATATTTTTTAAAGTTTTTTCTTCCATGGTTTTTCCAATAAACTCAGGTAATGCCTTAGAACAGATACCACAGGGGGATTCTCTAAGTATATCAATACTTTCAATAATATTATTATTAAGATAAATATTAACAATGGGCCTTCCAAAGTATTTTAAAAATTCTTTTAATTGAGGATAATCTTTTAATTTATCCTTAAGGTGGCACTCCTTTAGATTACACATAAAATCTGGGCAAAATACATTTTTAAATGATTCTATCTGCCTTTTAAATCCCTCTCCTTTCCATGCTCCTACTATTATAAAGATATTTTTATTTAAATTTCTATTAATTTCATTTATTTTTTCAATGAATGTATATGTTAAATCAGGATCCTTTATGTAGGTAATTATAATATGAAAATTTATTATTTTATTCAATAGATCCTCATTTATTTTAATATTTTCAAAATCGCCACTATATTCTATTTTAAATAATTCACAATTAAATTTCTTTTTAATGGTGTTTTTAGCCCTATGTCCATATTTTCCATCTGAAAGGATGGCAATGGATAGGTTATTATTTAATTCCATATAATGGCACCTGTATGATATGGTGTATCTATATATATTTAAATATATGAATGTAATTGAATAAAATAAAAGTAGCCCGGTGCGGATTCGAACCGCAGTCCCCAGGTCCAAAGCCTAGGATGCTTGGCCACTACACCACCGGGCTAATTTAACCCAATTTGAGCAAAATCTAATAATGCTATTGTAATATATATACTTTTCTATAATTTTTAGATTTATATAAAAAAATATTTAAATAAGTCATTTTATTATTTTAATTATTTTAATTATTATTATTCTTCCATTCTGATAGTATTCTATCCCAGTTTTTCCTTAGAAATTCCCCTACCTGAGAGGAATCCCTTGTCCCAACTACACAGGTCCAACCTGTTTTTTCCTCAATATCCCCCCTTGCAGGGGCAGCCAATCCTGGAAGTATTATAATCCTATGATTTACCTTATCCCTAACTCCTGTCTCCTCCAATAGATTTTTGGCATTATCTCCACAGTACTGCCCTCCTGCCACTGCAACATCCACGGCCTTTCCCTCAGTATCCATGGATAGGAGCCAACATGTGACTCCATCCTTTTCAAAATCTCCTGTTACTGTATAGAATGTTAGGGAGAAGTTTGTTGTCATAATTACAGGACTATTTTCATCTGGGTTTCCAATTGGGTATAGTCCAGGTTCAACAGTTTGGGGTTTCCTTGGATCAGTGTATATTGCCTGCCTAAGGGTTAGTATGGGCATTAACTCCCATGCCTCAGTGCCGTGAAGGATTATTGCATCTACATACCTATTCAACATTGCATTTGCAGTTCTTGCCTCCATCATTCCTGCCGCCTTATCCAATTCCTCAATAAATTGTTTTATTGGATTGTTGCCATTTAATACATACATATAGGTGTTTATTGGAAGGCCCAGTATTGGATATCCTAAGAGTTTATCTCCCTTTTCTATTGCACTTCTTCTAATCATTACAAACTTATCAAGGGTATCAGATATATTTTCAGGTTTTGTATAGGGATCCAAGATTAAATCTTCAATACCCTGTTCTAAGGATGCCTTTACCATACCCTTTAATGTTTTAATATTATTTGAGGATAATATTAGTGCAAATTCCCTTTTATTATTTTTTTTGGATATTAACATATTGAGCATCTTAGAGAAATTATCCTCCGTTGCTGCATATATCATAGGTTTGGACTTTATGGTATCCAATGCCCTCTCTATACTCTCCACATTCAAGGAACATAATGCAATGGGCATTTTGGTATTTTTTTGGATAATATCCACTGCCTTTTTAAATTTCTCAGGATCTCCTGAGGCATTTCTTAGGGCTATAAAATCTAACTTTAACTTTTCCCCAGTTCTTTCAAATACAAAATCCTCAACAAACTTTGCCCTATTCTTTATATCCTCCTCAGGTAGATTGTCAGAAATATCTATACCTATGGCTGTGGGGTTAAAGAAGGTAAGTTCATATCTATACATTACCTCCTCTCCCCCTAAGATGGCTTTTTTATCAGGATATCCAAACCATACTTCCTTTACAGGGGGGGAGAGAAGTTCAACAAGTTTTTTTCTATTTTCTTCAAATTTTGGGGCCTTTAAAATAGGGCATTCCTCAACAGTGGCCTTTTTATTTTGAAGTTTTGTGGCAAAGGCCATACAGGAGGATTCTCCACATTTTTTACAGTTGGTTTTTGGCAGAAGTTTATAAATATCCATAGCACTTATTTTTGCCATCTTATCACCATGATAAAGGTAAATAATATAAACAAAGATAATTATAGTTAAACCTCAATTGTACTTCCATAGATTATAAAAAATAAAGGATAAATAATAAAGTGAGATAAATAATACTTAAGTTCATCTTGGTTAATTTAATAGATTTAATAGTATAATAGTTCTTTTAAAGGGTTTTATTTGCTCTTCCAGTGCTTAGGAGTGTCTGAGGAGGATAATTCTAAGATTTTTACTTTTCATTATTTCTATTTTCCTTTTGAATATTTTAAAATCTTTTATTTTTATTTTAAGTTTATATAATTCCTTAATCTAATTAATAGTAATGAATATGGTGCTTTAAACTTATTATAAATGTAATAACCCAATAATTAAGGATTTCCTCTGTACTTCCAGTGCTTAGGAGTATATGGGAATAAGGGGAGGATTAATATGGGATTTCTACTTTCCAAGTTTTTTTTTCTCCTATATCTTTAAGTATTTTTTTATTTTTTTCCTTATATCTTAAGATTTAGATTAATTCTATTATTTTTTTAGGTTATTTTATTTATTTTAATTTTTAATTTTTTAAATTATTTTTTAATTTTTTTTATTTATTTTTATTTTTTAATAAGAGAAATACTTTAAGTTTTTATCACTCTAATTTAATTATAAAGATTCTTTTTTGTGTTTTTTTGTGTTTTGTAGTATAAGGGGGATAATTCTTAGGATTTTATTTTTTTATATTTTATTTTCCTTTTAAATATTTTAAAATCTTTAAATTATTATTTATTTAATTATAAAATTCTATTTTAATTTTATTTTTAATTTTTTTATGATTTTTACCTTTTTGTGTTTTTATTTTCCTTGATATTTTAAAATCTTTTATTTTTTAATTTTATTTTTTTTAATTATTATTTTTTTTATTTTTTATTAGATTTAATATGTTATTTTTGAGATTAAATATAATATCATAAATAAAAACAAAAAATCCAATTATCCTTTAATTTTTAAATTTTATTTTAACTTATTAGGCCCTTATCCATTGATAGTTGTCCGTGTTTGTTTCCATATACTTGGGTTTACTTGTCAATAATTTACCAAATTCCTTTACTATGGATATGGAGAGGGGATGAAGCATCATAAATATATCTACGCCACTTAATAACATAGTTAAACCAGTTGTAATTTCCCATAATGGGAGCCTATAGGTTCTATCTCCCCACTCTGGATTAACCATCCAGGCCTCCCTTGCACCAATGGCATTTGTTGTTCCTGAGGACATGGGCATATTTACCATTTCATCTCCCTTTAAACCTGCCAACCTTAGCCTTGTCATGGCATTTATGGAAAACTCTATACCGTACCCTAAGGAGCATGTTGTAGGATCCATTACTATTCTATTTCCATCAAGGCCATGGGATATTAACCTCTTATTTAAATCCTTGGCCATGTTAGGATCCATAATTGTCCAGGATAGTACATTGTGATCGTACTTAATGGCAGCATCTGCTACTTTCTTATAATCCAAATCAAGGTTTGCAGAGGCCAATAGACATCTCTCTCCCTCTGCAACCTGAGCACAGGCCTCAAGTACAAGGGGATCCTTTTTAGGGTCTCCACTACCACCAATAACAAAGGGCACATCCACAGCCTGAAGTAGATCCTCCATTAACTTGGCAGATTCCCTTGCTGGAGTGTCCTTAATCTTTGGATCTGTTGAGATATGGTGTATAGTCACCATGTCAGCATTAAATTCCTTTACACACTTTTTAGCCCATTCAACAGGATCCTCCATTACATCCTCAAAGTACTGCCTAATATTCTTAGGTAATCCTGGCATAGGCATGTCAAAAATATCAAAGGTTACCACAGGGGCATTTGGCTGAACATCCTCAAATCTATATAGTGCCCTTTGGCCTCCAATTTTTATTACCTTTCCCCGTCCTCCCTCTGATTTTGGCCTTCCAAGTTGTACCTCTCTTATGTATCCATTATATTTATTTATTGGAACCTCCCAATCAACCTCTGGAATTTCTATTTTCAATTCCTCAGGAGGCTTGGATCTCATAAGGCCCCTTTTCATTGCAGGGGTTTGGGGTATTTTTAGGGGGGGAGCAGTAGGTATGTTTATTGCTATCTCATCGGCAGTTATTTTTATATCATCTATTTTAACACGTCCTGTTTTTTCCACCAACTTAATTAATTCCTTAAAATCCATCATATAATCACCAAAAAATAAATATAATTATAAAATATCATAAAAAAATTATCATTATAAATCATTATAAATCCTTGTTGATAATATTATATAAAGTTTTTGAATAACATTACTTTACTTTTAAAATTGAATTTAGGGAATTAAAATTATTTTTTATATTATTAAAACTATTTTTAATTGTTGTTAATGAAAAACTCAATATTTAGGCAGTAATTGAATAAAATGCCTTGTGTATAGTTAAATATATAACCTTAATTTTGATTTATAACATAATAAAAAATTAGCAATAAAAATAGATAAAAATTTAAAATAAATAAAAATAAAAATAATATAAAAAAATATATATTTAAGTGCAGAATTTCTTAAACTTACAATTAAAAATATCTTATAATAAAAAGATGATATAATAAAGAGCATTATTTCTGTAAAAATATATCTCTACCTTACTTAAACTAAGGTTTATAATGTCAGTGCTATTAAGAAAATATCCTTTCCCTTAGTTCTTAGGAGTATTAAAGGATAATAAGGGGATTTTTACTTATTATGTTTTTATTTTTTTTAGATGTTTTAAAATTAAATTAATTTATTTAATTTATTATAATATTTTTTATTTTTATAGTTAAATACATAATATTTTAAACATATTATTTTAAAATTAAAAATAAATAACCATAATAAAATATTAAAATATAAATAATTATAATTCTATTTTAGATTAGTATAATTTTATAATGGGTTTGTAAATTAGTATTCTTTCCTTTATTATTCAGGATCTTAAGGGAAAATAACGATAGAATTTTTAATTTTTATGTTTTTATTCCTTTTCTTAGGTATTTTAAAATCTCAATTAATCTTTTTATTTTAATTACTATTTTTTTACCTTATCTTTTTAATTATTTTAATAATTTTAAAAACATATTTTTTTATTCTTAATGGGATTTTAAATTTTATATTTATTATAAATAATTTTTAAAAGTATAATGTAAAGTTAATGGTGTTAATTATGATAAAAATAGATAGCAAGGATATTAATTTTTTAAAAAAAATACTTAAGGAAAATAAAAATATATTATTCCTATGCCATCATAACGCAGATCCTGATGCCATTGGGGCAGCAATTGCTTTAAAGTACCTTGCAAATATTTTAAATAAATCAGAGGATAAAAATCTTAGGATATCTGCAGATTCAGTAAGTAAATTATCCAAAAACATACTTGAGGAACTTGGGGAAAGTATTGAAGTTGTTCAATATCCTAAGTTATTGAATGTAGTATTCTTTGTAGATACCTCCTCTTTGAACCAGATAACAGTGAATACTCAAGAGTTAAAGAATTCCATCTTAGTAATGGTAGATCACCATAAAAAAACAGATCTATCCCATCTCTGTAGTCTATCTATTGTAGATGAAGGTGCCACCTCCACCTGTGAAATAGTCTCTGAAATATTCAGAAGAATGAACATATGCCCTCCAAAGGACATTAGGGTAGCCTTACTATGTGGAATACTCTATGATACAAAACATCTAAAACTTGCAAAGGAGGAAACCTTTCAAATAATAGCCTGGCTCATAAGGGATATTAATTTCCAAAGGATACTATATTTACTTACTCAGGATATGGATGAAAGTAAGAGGATAGCCCACTTAAAGGCCTGCAGTAGGATGGAAATAAGGGAGGTTGAAGGATATATTGTGGCACTGTCCCATGTAAGTTCCCATGAGGCATCCTGTGCAAAGACCTTAGTATCCATTGGGGCAGATATATCCTTTGTTGTGGCCGTTAGAAAAAAAAATAGGGAAATAAGAGTCAGTGGAAGATGTAGAAAAGTTTTGTCTAAAAGAATACATATGGGGGAGATAATGGAAGAAGTGGCTAATAAGTTAGATGGAGAGGGAGGAGGACATAGAGAGGCTGCAGGGCTAAATGCCCAGTATGATAAGGGTAAAAGTAAGGATGAGGTTATAAGGGAGGTTTTGGATCTCTGCTATGATATTTTTAAGGAGAAGTTATATTCTTCTAATTAATCCCTTTTTATTTTTACTATCTTTGCATTTCCTACCTGATATAGTATCTCAAAGTATTTACTATTGTTGAAGAACCCTCCATCATACCTTCCCATCTTCTCTGATAGATAGATATAGGTTATATTCTCCCTTCTACAGGCCTCTATGAATTTTGTATAGTTTTTATTATCCACTGAGGATGTTAAATTATCAAAGGATAGCCCTCCAAATGTTGAGTTTCCACTTGCAAATCTGTAGAAGGTATAAACTGGCTCATTAGTAGTATATATTGGTAAATACTGCCCTGCATCCTCTCCAAAGTTGAGAATTCTTTGGTTTGAGATGTTGTTATTATTTATCCACTCAAATACCTTTAAATCGTTGTTATGCATAACATAGATGTTTTTTCCTCTCTCCTTTAGTATCTCATAGTTCGTATGTGCAGAGAAAAGGGCGAATAATATTATAGATGTTATAAAGAGTGGTTTTAATAGATTATATATGTTTATATTACTTTTTATAGACTCTACCCTTCTGTATAGATAGTACAATCCTGAGCCGTAGAATAGGGGCATAATTGCCTGAAGGTGTAGGGCCATCCTTGCACTGTCGTACTGATGGTTAAAGAAGGGTAGAGGTATTGGAATACATAGGACTTTAAGAACTATTATATTTAAAATTAAAAAAATTAAAAGAATTATAAAGGGTATTCCATTGTTTAATTTATTTTTTATAAAGTTATATATTCCTAGAACAAGGAGGAAAGTAAATACTAAGGATATTAAGAAGGTATTTATATTATTTATAGGATCTTTTGATATATTAGGCCATATATATAAATATATAATTCCCAATCCTGCTAATATATTATGAAATATTTTAATCATGGGCTCTGGATGGATATTTAGGGAAGCACCATAACTAACTACAGTTTTAGCCATTTTTGTAAATACCATTGTGAAGGCAAATAACATAGATATTATAAAGGAGATCCAACAGGAAACTATTAATTTGTATTTTTTTATTATTAAGTAGTATATGGTTAGAGATAATAAAAATAGGGATAATATGATAATTGGAAAGGTATGGATCAAGGCTATGGAGGAGGTTAGGATTATAAAAAACAATAGATATATTTTTTTCTTATTATTAATATATTGAAGTAAAAAATACATGGAGGATAACATCATTGAATAGCCCAACATATTGGGGATTAAAGTACTTAATATTAGATATGGCATATTAATCAAAGGTAAAAATAACGCTGTAAAAGTACCCATGCCCTTTTTAATACCTTCCCCAAGGAGGTAGTATCCTAATACAAAGAGTAGTAATATATAAAATTTTAAAAATTGTATGGAGTCTAATATATCACTTACCTTCGAGGATAATAAATAAACTATAGAATGAGTTCCTGCAGGATAATATACATAAGTGCAGTAGGGAATTTTATCTGTTTTATAAAAAATAGTATTATCTTCCATCATGGCCTTTGTTTTATAGGAGTGGAATTGTATATCTGTAGTATTTCCAGGGTTCTCTGGAAATATGGAGTATCCCAAGTATAAGGCAAAAAGTAGTATTAAAATTAAATATAGATATTTTTTATAATCAAGATTTGGTATTACATCTTCAATTTTAATAGATCTAAGTTTATATAAAAACATTATATATAAAGGTATTAAATAAAATATTTTATACATTGGAATATTTAAATTTGATAATATGTATGAAATTATTACAATATAGGATATAGTAATAGGTGGAGTTAAAAATAATTTTTCAGGGTTTTTTAATGGGTTTATAAAATATATTAAAATTAATATTATAACAAAATAAAAAATATCCATTTTTTACATGCTTTTATGGAGTTGGCATAGAATTAGCATATTCCATAGTAGTATTTTGTAGAGTATTTATGGTTTTATTTGCCGCCTCTCTTGGGGCATTGGGGTTGGAGTTTAAGTATTGAGTAATATAGTAATAAGATGCAATAGTTGAAACAGTAATGGCTGCAAAAATTAAAATACTCATCTCCATAGATACTTGCCCCTTTTTAGAGAGTATTTTGGATATTGACATAAAATAACCCATGAAAGTAAAAAAAAATAAGTATAAAATTATTAGTCTTCTCCAGAACTTTCAAGAGTAAGTTCAGTCTCCATTCCAGTTCTATAGGTATCTGTAGCTGTCTCTAGTGTATTTATTGTATCGTCTGCTTTATTTCCTGCATCTTCTGCACTCTCTTTAACACTTGTTGTGTAGTAGTATGCAGCAATTGCAGCAACTGCAACAGCGGCAGCAACTAAAATACCTATCTCCATAGATATCTGCCCCTTTTTGGACATTAACTTTTCCATTATCATAGTTTTCACCTATTTTATTATTTATGGTTTATTATATAAAACTACTAATATATAAATATTGCCTTTACTTTGTATTGTAGAGTTTATATAATTAATTTAATTTTTTATTGAAAGGACAAAATAAAATAAAATAATAGATATTTTTACATATATATAATACATTAAAAATATTATATATACTTTATTATTTCTTTGCAATACAAAGTACATAATATTAACTATTAAGATCTGTTGGTATAGCCCCTGCATAATTACTTGCAGTTTCACTTATTTTATTTATTACATCAGTAGAAGCCTGATCTGCTCTACTTACACTATTTCTAACATTTTTTACATAGAAAAATGCAGCAATGGAAGCAACTGCAACAGCGGCAGCAACTAAGATACTCATCTCCATAGATATCTGTCCTTTTTTAGAAGTTAATTTTTCTAATACCATAGTTTTCATTTTTTTATTAGGATTATGTAAAATAATTATACATCAACATTATATTTAATTAATATTTTATTATTAATTTAATTTTATATTTCCTTAAATATATTTTTTATTATTTTTTTAAATAAAATATTATACTTTTTTCTTAGAAAATTCCATTAAATCATTTAAATATTCTCTAAACTTTTCTGCACCTTTATTTTTAATTTTAATTATTGTTCTTACTCCTTTTTTTAAGGGATACTTTTTTATTTCAATATAATCCTCCTTTTCAAGTTTTTTTAAATGGGACCATAGATTCCCATGTGTAGTATTAAGTTTTTTTAAAAGGTAGTTATATTCACAGTACTCCATTCCATAAAGTAATGCCAAAATTTTAACTCTCACCTCTGAATTAAATATACTATCCATAATACCCCCTAATTAAAAAAAATAAATATAAAAAAATTTAATTTTTCTTGAAATCTAATAAATGTAAAATTGCAATAATCATCTGCACAATACCCAATATTAAAAACTGATAATCTAAATATACTATCATAATCAATGTGGATAATATTAAAAGTAGGCCTCCAAACTTTCGAATAAGGGATTTAAAAAGTACTCCTTCAACAGACATTAATAAACCATAAATGGAACCTATAAAAACCCCTAAGAGGGGAGGGTATATAAAAAATACTGATATTGAGGATATTATGATACATGTTAGCCCATAGCACACTATTTCATCTGTAATTTTATTAAAGTAACTATATGCATCTCTACCTAATTTTCTCCGCCTTACTATTAGTATGGCTCCCAGTAGAATAATTAAAATAGATATAAACATTAATGCAACAATACCCTCATAAGAATTAATTATTAGATGTATTATAAAGAATACCAAGGCACTTGTAAAGTTGGATATAAAATATACTATTCCCTTATATTTTTTATCCTCTCCCTGGTATCCCTCTAAAACTAAATTCAGTAATTCTTTAATGTCCATAGTATCACGCAGTGGATAAATAATAATAAATTTAATATAAAATTATTATAAAATAAAAATAAAATATAATAACATAATAACATAAATAGATATAGCATTATTTTAATATTTTATAATTTCCTTAATAAATTTAATTTTATTAATTTATTATATTTTAATATATATTAATTTTATGGGATTACTATGTTAAACCACATAATGGAAAAAAGAAAAATGGAACTCATTGGCCTTGAAATACCAATAATACCAGAGGAAAATAACTTAGGAATGGAATACCTTGGGGACTTACTATCCTCCTATCCTCTAAAAAATGGAGATATAATAGTAATAGCCGAGACAATAATCTCAAAACTTGAGGGAAATATAATAAAAAAAGAGGAGGTTAAGCCAACACCCTTGGCCCATAAATTGGCAGAAAAATTGGATAAATCCCCTGAAGTTTTACAGGTAATATTGGATCAATCCAAGGAGATAGTAAAGATAGGGGATAAATTTATTATTACTGAAACTAAACATGGATTTGTATGTGCCAACAGTGGAGTGGATGAGAGTAATGTTAAGGATGCCATAAAGCCCCTTCCAGAGGATCCTGATAGAAGTGCATCCCTACTTAGAAGTATGATAGAGAAGAAAACTGGAAAAAAAATAGGGGTAATAATAAATGATAGTATGGGGCGGCCCTTTAGAAGGGGTTCCTGTGGCATAGCAATAGGAGTTAGTGGATTATGTGCCCTATGGGATAGGAAAGGAGAGAAGGATTTATTTAATAAACCCCTTAAAAGTACAGAGGTTGCCATTGGAGATGAATTGGCAGCAGCAGCATCAATATTGATGGGTCAGTCCAATGAGGGAATACCCATTGTAATAATAAGAGGGGCTCCTGTTCCCCTTACAGAGGGCAAGGGGAAGGATTTAATTAGGCCAAAGGAGGAGGATATTTTTAGGGAGAATAAAGGTAATGAATAATATAGGTAAAATATATAAATAAAATAGGGTGGGATTTTGCTCCATAATTATTTTGAAGGAGTTATCAGAAATTTAGAAAAATTAAAGGATATGGACAGTAATAAAATAAATTTATTAGTGGATGAAATAATATCCTCTAAAGATAAAAAAACCAAGATATTTTTATATGGCATTGGAAGAAGTGGTTATGTTGCCAAGGCCTTTACAATGAGATTGATGCATTTGGGATTTAATGTTTATTTTGTAGGGGAACCAAACTCTCCCTCCATGGAGGATGGAGATATTTTAATAATTATATCTGGAAGTGGCAACACCTATTCCATTGTTAATATGTTAAAGAGAGTAAAGGAACTTAAAAGTAGTGGAAACGATTTTAAGATAATATCTATTGGATGTAGTAGGAATAGCGAAGTTGAAAGGTTATCTGATATCCATATACACATTAAAACTCATAATGAGGAATATTTTCCAATGGGTACCCTCTTTGAGGAACTTGTGTTTATATTTTTAGATGGCATTATTTATTTATTAATGAATAGGTTGGGCATAACTGAGGAGGAAATGAAAAAGCGCCATTGTAATTTATTATAATGAATAATTAAAATAATTTGTAATAAAATAAAAAATATTAAAAAAATAAAAAAATTAATAATTTAATTAAAAAAATAATAAAAATATAAAATTAATAAAAATTTATTTTTTAAAAAATATTATAAATAATAAAAATGAATAGATGACATATAAAAATAAATAAAAAGAATAAAAAACATGAAAAAAATTTTACAAATTCATAAAATATTCTACAGAAGAAGAAGGGATAGAAAAATAAGATTAAAAAGACATAAGAGTCCTTAAAGGGCTTTATTTATAGGGCCTCTCTAAGAGGAAAGGGTGTTAGAAAATAGCAGAATAATAGGAATTTAAAACCTTCTATTTATACCTAAGAAATATGGAAAAGAGACTTAAAGATTTACAAGTAATACAAAAAATAAAATAATTATAATTAAAAATAATATAAAAATAAAAATTAAAAAAAATAATAAAATAAATAAAATTAGAATAATAAAAAATAAATAATAAAAATTTAATGAATTAATTAAAAAATAAAAAAATAAAATAATGGAGATGGATAAAATATGAAATTTGGATGGATATTTGTAAATAATGAAAATTGGGAAGATAGAAAGGAAGTTGTAAAGGATGCCCTTGAAAATTCCCTTTCCACAGTTATGGTGCCAAAGGAGGATATTGAAAGGGTTAAGGAATTAGGTAATATAAAGGTAATATCCAATAGTATAAAGGGGGATATTGTAGTTATAAATAAAGGGGATGATCTAAACATACTATTAAATGCAAAAAAATCTGGAAAGGAAACAGGAGTATATATCACCATAGAGGGCAAAGAAGATGAAGAATATGCTGCCAAGGTAAGTAAATACGATTATGTGGATTATATTATCTTAGAGGGAAAGGATTGGACTATAATCCCACTGGAAAACCTTATTGCAGAGTTATTTAATGAAAATGTAAAAATTGTATCTGTGGTAGATAGTGTAGATGAAGGAAAAACTGCCTATGAAATACTTGAGAAGGGAGTAGATGGGGTTTTATTACGCCCCCATAGTAGGAATGATATTAGGGAATTTTCAAAACTTATAGAGAGTATAAACTCTGAAAAATTAAATTTAGATTATGCCATAATAAAGAGGGTAGAGCCCATTGGCAGTGGGGATAGGGTTTGTATAGATACCTGTTCCATTATGGAGGAGGGAGAGGGAATGTTAATTGGTTCCTATTCAAGGGGTTTGTTTTTGGTTCATGCTGAAACTGTGGAAAATCCCTATGTTGCTACAAGGCCCTTTAGGGTAAATGCAGGTCCAGTTCATGCCTATATACTTTGTCCAGGAAATAAAACAAGATATTTAAGTGAATTAAAGGCAGGAGATAAGGTAATGATAGTAAATAAGACAGGGGCAACAAGGGAAGGTATTGTTGGCAGGGTAAAAATAGAAAAAAGGCCATTAATGCTTATTGAGGCAGAATATAAAGGGGATTTATTAAGGACAATTTTGCAAAATGCTGAAACTATAAGATTAGTTGGAGAGGAAGGAAAACCAATATCTGTAGTGGATTTAAAGGAAGGATATAAGGTATTAATAAAATTTGATGAAAATGCTCGACATTTTGGAATGGCCATTAAGGAGACAATAGTTGAAAGGTAGGAAATAATATAGTCAAGAACATAATTTCTTAGCCTACAATAACAAAAAAATAAAATAAAAAAATAAAATTATTTTTTTTGGTGTAATAATGGTAAATAATATACCCATATCCATTGGAGAAGTTGAAAAAAGATTAAATAATATCTTAAAGAAGGAAGGGGTACTTTACTTTATACTTGTGGATCCAGAGGAAAAAAATATTAAGGAAATAGTAAGTAAGGGAAAGGATTATGCCGATGCCATAATAATAGGGGGTAGTATTGGTATAACTAATTTAGATGAAATAACAAGGGAAATTAAGGAATCAGTAAAAGATATTCCCATTATTTTATTTCCAGGGAACATAGATGGATTAACTCCCTATGCAGATGCTGTTTTTTTTATGTCTCTGATGAACTCAAGTAATACCTATTGGACAACCTTGGCTCCCACACTGGGGGCAATTACCATTAAAAGGTATTCCTTAGAGGCAATACCTATGGCTTACTTAGGTATAGAACCAATTAAAAGAACGGCCGTAGGTTTTGTAGGAGAGGTAAATGAGATACCCCAAAGAAAACCTGAAATAGTTGCCATGTATTGTTTATCTGCAAAATACTTTGGAATGAGATGGGCCTACTTGGAGGCTGGAAGTGGGGCTGAATTCCCTGTAAGTGATGAAATAATAGGCCTATCAAAAAAAATGAGTAATATAAATATTATTGTAGGGGGGGGCATAAGAACCCCAGAGGTGGCCTATCAAAAGGTTTTAAGTGGGGCAGATGCCATTGTAACAGGAACCCTTATAGAGGATGATCCAGATAAAATAAAGGATATGAGAGAGGCTATAAAAAAAGCAGGTAGGGAAAAATTAAAGAGAATTTAGATTATATTTATCCATATTTTTTAATAATGACTTAAGAAAAATTATAATAGTAAAACAACCATAAAGAATCCCTATAAAAAATAAAATAATTTAAAATAATTAAAAATTATAATTAAAAAAATAAAATACATAAAAAAAAGCAAAAATATAAAAGTAAAAATCCCATTATCCACTTAATGCCCCTAAACACTGTAAAAGACAAATCCTTCCTAAGATATTATAAACTTCAATAGATTAATTAATTTAAAAAACATAAAAATAAAATAAAAAATTAATACAACATAAAAAAATTTAAGATTTTAAAATACCTAAAAAGGGAGTAAATCCATAAAAAATAGAAATCCTATCATTATTACCTTAGAGGCTTCTGAACATTGGGAAAGGGCAACCCTTTACAGGATTATAGTCATACACATAATATTTTAAACTTATAATCTAAACTTAATAATATGAAATATAGGAAATTAAATATTAACAATATAAAATATTTTAAATCTCTATCTTGGATTAGTATAAATTACTTCCTTTTGAATATTTTAAATTTTTTTTATACAATAATTTTATTTTTTTATTTTATTTTTTTAATTATTCCTTATTTTTTATTTTTATTTTTAATTTTTTTATTATTTTATTTCTTTATATAGGGTGTTCTGTCAACTTGCAATTTAATCTCTATTCAGATCGCTCCATATTATAATTAAACAGTTAGTCTACTCTCCCCTTCTAACGGGACAAAACCATATCACTCTAAATAAGAAATAAATTAATCATAAACCGTAAAATTTATATATTTAAAGAACTTTTATT
>JAHEQB010000043.1 GCA_019561555.1 Methanothermococcus sp. SCGC AD-155-C09 | reverse complement strand
CATGTAATATCTAGATATAACAAAGAACTTAGAACCCTTTTCGGATCGCCGCCTCCATAATGCTTACGAGACTGAAAGTATTAAAAGACTGCCAGAAGGAAAGGGATAATTTCTACTGCTGACGGAGGTTACGATAGTAAAAAAGTTTTAAACACTATTGTATTAAAGGATATTTACCACAGGTTAAACCTGGAAAAAACAGAGCAAGGGGATGGGAGGGGAATTAGAAATATCTTCCATAAAAATGAATATAAAAAAAGAGGAATTTGTGAGGGGTTCTTCGGAGGTATAATGAACCCTTTGGGGATAGAATCCCTTGTTTTTTAATGGAACCTTATATATGCACTGAGAATTTTAACAAGGATTTATATATGAGATGGTATGTTAGACACACTCATATTGGCGAAATTTATATATACTATTAAATATTATAACTGAAGTATGGATATTTATTTTTATAATTAAATATTAAAAATACAATAAAAAAATATATTAAATATTTATTAAATACTTACAATACCAATAATTTGAATAATAGTTATGGTGAAAATATGAAATACAATTGGAAACTTGCCAGTATTGGAATTTTACTATTAATTGGCATGCTATCGGCAGTTTCTGCCGATCCATTGATAGTAACCTATACTGAAAAGTATAATATGAGTGCAAATGTAAGTGGAGATGGTACAACAGAATATACCATCCACAATCTAACTGGATACCTTATAATAAACAATTCAGCACAAAATGACACACTTAGTGATGTATGGGTGGCAATAAATATTTCAAACAATACAGATGAACCTTATGTAGCGTATAACGGTACCCTAAGAAAGGTATTTATTGAAAATTCCGCACCTGCCTATACAGGACTTCCTTCTGGTTTAACCTATGTACATATTCCTATACTACCTAACAACAGATATGTTGAAGTTGCCATTCCACTTAATACATCAGTAGGAGGGGTTCCAATACTTGTAAATGAATCCTACAGTGCAGAAAAAGTTCCTGCAAATAAAATTGTTACATGGAATGTATCCCTCAACATATCTAAAAATGATTCACTACTATCTACAAGTACTCAAGTAAATGTAACGTTAATAAAATATTTGTCTAATGATTCTAACCACTATGGGGATCCTATCTGGACCTTGTTAAACATTAGCAATGAAACTAGTAACCAAGGAACTCCAACCGTATTTGATGGTCCCTACTTTACAGGTACGAATGACGCTCTTAATTGGTCAGGCGTGATATTGAACAGCACTCATAATGGATCTCTATCCTTCACAGTAACTGCCAACAATAGTTACACAGGTAGAAATGCTACAGAGGTAAATTACGGTTTTGCAGTGATATTCTTTGAATTTAATGAAACCTTTGGTAATGTCACAGTAGAGGGCGTTTATGCAGTTGGGGATGGAAGACCTGAAGTATACAAAAGAGGACCTGAAATGGATACATCCACTGGAGAGTACATCCTATGGTATGAAAATACCTCCTTTAAAAATGAAGGAGATAACTACTACTACAACATAACAGAGGTTAATATATGGGCCGTAAATGGTAGTAATCCTACAAACCTTGATCCCTTTAGTGGCCTGATATCAGGAAGTAATAATACAGAAACTCCAAATGCAATATTAGCTCCAGGAAGTATATGGACTTCTCAAAACTATAACTTTACATTTAATGGAGTACCTGTAATATGGGCAAACTATACCTTTAGGATAGTTGATGACAATATTACAACAATGCCATATAACACTACAGTTAATGAGTACCATGATGAATACAATAGTTCCTACATTATAGTGGAAAAAATATATATTGTAGGTAGTTATTTAATAAAGGTAACTAAGAAGGTAAAAACCAATCCAGATGGGACTTACAATATATCTATTGTAGTTGAAAATATTGGTGGTGAGACATCTCCAGATGTCTATGTCTATGATTTAATACCAAATAACTTTACCATTGTAGGTAATAATACTACAGTAAATGATCCCAATATGCTCAATAAATCTGAAATTATGCCTTATACAGGTAGCAACAGTAGATATAATCAAAGTATATATTGGGCTCTAAACCCACTCACTGGAGGAGCAGATGGAGATGGATGGTACACTCCTACAGAGATAAACAACAATCAGACAGTATTAATAAACTATACCTTAAATGGGACAGGAAAATACTTACCATCAGATCTCTTTATTGTAGGTATTGACCCTACTCATTCATTACTACCCACAACATCCCCAAAGACCATATTGGTGGGAGGAAGTGATGGAAAGAACTTTGAGGTACTCTTGGCCCTCTTAACAGGAATAATTGGAATGGGTATCATAGTTAGAAGACTGAAGAATTAATAAATTTAAATTTTAATTTATTTTTTATATTTTTTAATAATACCACTGTCTTTACTATGTTGTTTATATTTATTATAAATATATAATTTCAGGTATTTTTATTTAATGTTAATTTTTTAATGAGTAATACTTATAAAAAGCATATATTTACTTTATTATAAGGTATTAAAATATATATTGGCGAGATATATATCCTTAATATAATAAATTAAATTATTTATTTTATAATTAAAAAAACAAAAATAAAATAATAATTAAGTGAGAAATATGAAATACAATTGGAAACTTGCCATTGTTGGGATTTTATTGTTGATTGCTATGCTACCGGCAGTTTTTGCCAATCCACTAAAAGTATTTTATGTGGAAGCCTATAATGTAACTGCAAATGTAAGTGGAGATGGCACAACAGAATATGCCATCAACAATCTAACTGGATACATTAAAATTGAAAATAGCGCACAAAATGATACACTTAGTGATGTATGGGTAGCAATAAATATTTCGAATAACATATCTGCACCTACTGTAATAAATAACACCACCCCAAGGAACATATCTATTGAAAATTCCGTACCTACCTATACAGGACTCCCTTCTAATTTAACCTATGTGCATATTCCAATACTGCCTAATAACAAGTATGTTAAAGTTGCTATTCAACTTAATACGTCAAATGTAGGAGTTCCAATACTCATAAATGAATCCTACAGTGCTACAAAAATTCCTGCAAATAGATTCGCTACGTGGAATGTATCCCTCAACATATCTAGAAATGTTTCAGCACTACCTAATCCATATACTAAAGTAAGTATTCGGTTATTTAAGCACCTATCTAATAAATCTTACCGCTATGGGAATTCTACCTGGACTTTCTTAAACATTAGCAACGTAAGTGCCAATCAGGGAACTACGACCCTATATAATGGTCCCTACTTTACAGGTACCGCAAATGATTCCATCGAGTGGTATGTGGAATTGAACAGCACTCATAATGGATCACTATCCTTCACAATAACTGCCAACAATAGTTACACAGGTAGAGGTGCCACAAAGGTAAATTACGGTTTTGCAGCAGTGAATTTTTATTATAGGGGAACTACTGGTGCCACAGTAGTAGAGGGAGTCTATGCAATTGGAGATGGTGGAGTAAGTGTATGTAAAAAAGGACCTGAACTGGATTCAACCACTGGAGAATACACCCTATGGTATGAAAATACTTCCTTTAAAAATGAAGGAAATAACTATTACTACAACATAATAGAGGTTAATATATGGGCCGTAAATGGTAGTAACCCTACAAACCTTGATCCCTTTAATCCCTCATTACTAATATCAGGAAGTAATCATACAGAAACTCCAACTGGAACAAGTGGAATATTAGCTCCAGGAGAAATATGGACTTCTCAAAACTATAACTTTACATTTAATGGAAAAGTACCTGTAATATGGGCAAACTATACCTTTAGAATAGTTGATAACAATATTTCACTAAATAGTTACTCATATGATGAGGACCATAAAGTATATGGAAGTTCCTATATCATAGTAGAAAAAATATATGTTGTAGGTAGTTATTTAATAAAGGTAACCAAGACTGTAAAGACCAATCCAGATGGAACCTACAATATATCTATTGTAGTTGAAAATATTGGTGGTGAGGAATCTCCATTAGTATATGTCTATGATTTAATACCAAATAACTTTACCATAGTTGGTAACTATACAGTCAATAAATCAGAAATGCTTATAGAAAACCAATCTGGAAACTACTCATTACCTAACAACTCAAGATATAACTTAAGTATGTACTGGTGTCTGAAACCCCTCAATGGAGGAGCAGATGGAGATGGATGGTACACTCCCACAGAATTAAACAACAGTCGGGCAGTATTAATAACCTACACGTTAAGTGGAACAGGGAACTATACTCCATCAGATCTCTTCATTGTAGGTATTGACCCTACCCACTCATTATTACCTACAACCTCTCCAAAGACCATATTAGTAGGGGGAAGTGATGGAAAGAACTTTGAAATACTTTTAGCCCTCTTAACAGGAATAATTGGAATGGGTATCATAGTTAGAAGATTGAAGAATTAATAAATTAATTTTAATTTATTTTTTGATTTTTTTAAATATAATGTTTTTAAATTTTTTTATTCTTTTTTAAAAGATTTCTCTTATTAACATATACATTTATTTATAATTTAATGGATAATTTCATTAAAAATCCTATAAAAAATAAAATTATTTTAAAAATAATAAATTATAAACTAAACTATTCATAATAAATAAAAAACCTTAATTCTAAAAATAATAGAAAATTATAAAATTATTATTAAAAAAATATAAAAAATAAATATATAAAAATAAAAAAAGTAATTAAAATAAAAATAAAAGATTTAAATACTTAAAGAAATATATAATAAAAGTGGAAATCTCAACATTATCCTTCTTAATGCTCCTAAGCAATAGGGAAATATTGATATTTATCTTTTTATCATTTATGTAATAAATTAAAATTTAAAGTATTATATACTTACTACAATGGCGATAATTATGGAAAAAAATATTGAATTCACAAAGATGCATAGTTTAGGAAATGATTACATTGTAATAAACGAATATGATGATATTAAGATAAAAGAGGAATATAAAGAAGAGTTCTCAAAAAAAATATGTAAAAGGGGATTTTCCATTGGTGCCGATGGCGTAATATATGTTCAAAAACCAGAGAATAAAAAATATGATATAAAATTTAGAATATTCAATAGCGATGGATCTGAAGCAGAAATGTGTGGAAATGGAATAAGATGTTTTTCCAAATATGTATATGAGAGGATATTCAAAAAAAACCCATTAAACGTGGAAACAGTTGGAGGGCTAAGGATATCAGAGATGGAAATTGAAAAGGATAATGTGAAAACAATTAAGGTATATATGGGAACTCCTAAGTTCCAATTAAAGGACATTCCTATGGTAATTAATGGTAAATCAGGGGAGGATGTATTTTTAAATGAATATATTCCATTAAATTGTAATTTAATTGATAAAATCAAACTAAGTGTTGTAAATGTTGGAAACCCTCATGCCATCATATTTATTGAAGATAACCCCATAGATATTAATTTTGTAAGGGATAATTTAGAGGTATTAGGAAGGGAAATTGAAAATCACAAAGTATTCCCTGAAAGAATAAATGTACATTTTGTGGAGGTAATAACCCCAAATGAAATAAAAATAATAACCTGGGAAAGGGGGGCAGGTTATACCACAGCCTGCGGAACTGGAACAGTGAGTTCAGTGATAGTTGCCCATAAACTTGGAAAAACAGGAAGTAATGTATTGGCTCATTTGGACGGGGGCAATTTAATGGTTGATCTTAAAAAAGAAGGGGCATATTTAAAAGGGGATGCTAATATTGTATATGATGGGATTTTAAGAAACATTGGGTGGTAATTAAATTTTAATTTTGCGGGCAAAAACTATCTTACTATGTGTAGATCCTAAATGGAATAGATAGCAATAAATAGATAAAAATATATTAATAATTAGAGAGTGTCTAACATTAAAACTATAATATAATACTTAAAAAGTAAAGATTCCTTACCACCGCCCTCCTTCCTCCCACATCCCTAAGCACTGAAAGTGAAGAGAAAATCTTTAAGTATGGAATTACTCCACAATAAGTTTAAAATTTTATTAAAATAATAAAAAAATATAAATTCTCCATTATGTATATTTTTCCAATACTCCTAAGTACTGTAGGGTAATTTATTTATAATCTATTTCTTATAAATAGGTATATATCCTTAAGGGTTTCTTTTTGTTTTTATATTATTATTCTTTTTCTTATTTTTATTTTATTTTTTAAATTATTTTTAATTTTTTAATTTATTGATTATTTTTTTAAATTTCTTTCTTTCTATTATAACAATTTTTATATTTTTTTTATTTATATTTCTTTATCTGGATATATCTGTTATTTTTTAATATTTTAAAATTGGGTTATTATTATTTATTTTTTTAAATTTTTTAATAATTATTATTTATTTTTTATTATTTTTTTAATGGTTTTTATTAATGTTAGACATACTCTTAATAATCATAAACTTTTAATAGTAGTAGTTAATTAAAAAAATAATGAAAAAACAATGATATTAATAGATATAAGGATATTATGGAGTATTCAATAATCCACAATTTATTTTTTTTATTTATTGGATGTCTTGTTGGAGTATTTACTGGATTACTTCCAGGAATACATCCAAATACATTAATTCCCATAACTATTTTATTGTATGGTTATATTTCCCCCCAAAATTACCTTTATTTTTTATTGGGATTGGTGATTACCCACTACTTTGTAAGTTATATTCCTTCAGCATTTATTGGGGTGCCAGAGGATGAAACTGCAGTTTCTGTTCTACCCCTTCATAACCTAACCAAAAAGGGAAGGGGATATGAGGGAATAATGCTCTGTGCCTTTGGGGGATTTATTGGTATAATTATGGCTTTAATAATCACATTTTTAATTTTTAACATTGGTTTGGATTTAGATAGTGCATATGTGCATTTTAAACCCTATATACCCTATGTTTTAATACTTCTTTTAATTACTTCATTACTATTTTCAGAAAATATATTTTGGAGTACCCTAATAGTGATACTATCTGGACTCTTTGGGATAGTGGCACTCTACAAACCCCCTGAAATTAGTAACATCTTAACTGCCATATTTACAGGAATGTTTGGAATACCATTGCTTTTAGAGAATTTAAAGGGAGATAAAGTTCGCCGTCAGATTCTTACATTTCCAGAGTTAGATACCTCCCTTATTAAATCGGCATTTGCTGGAACCATTGGAGGATTATTTAGGATATTTCTTCCAGCCATTGGGGGAGCCCAGATAAACTTTTTCTTAGGTAAGATTATAAAGGAAAATAATTTAAAGGGTTTCTTAGTATCTCAGGGAGCCATTACCCTATCCAATGAAGTTTTTTCCATTCTCTCCCTTTTATTAATTGGTTATGGTAGAAGTGGAACTGCTGTGGCAATAAAGGATCTATCAATTAATTTGGATAATTCCATTATATTTTCACTTTTAATAGCCTCTGGAAGTGCCTTTGGAATACTATGTCTTATTTCAAGGTATTTTTTAAATTATCTCCCTTATTTAGATTATAGAAAAATTACCTATTATATAATGTCCTTCTGTATATTGGTTGTATTGTTATTGGGATATTTCTCAGGTTATTTATTATTTTATATTGCAGTCTTTATAGTGGCATCCTTTATTGGAATACTATGTTTGAAATCCAAGGTAAATATGTCCTATATGATGAGTGTATTGGTATTTCCAACGATACTTTATTATTTATTTTAATTGATTTAGAATACTATCAGATCATTTTCATAATTAAAAATAAATATAATTTCAAGAAATATAAAAAAATAAATAAATATAAATTATAACATAAAAATTTATATAAAAATAAAATAAATAAATTTAATAAATATAAAAAAAGAATATATTTGAAAATCATATTTAAATAATATATTGTAATGTTGTGATAATATGGGATACAAATTTAAAGGCCAAATTTCAATTGATGCAGTCCTTGCAATAACTTTTATAATATTGATTACTTCCATAATTAGTTATAATATATTCAATACTTTAAACAATGTTAGAGAGTCTGAAATTGTTGATAGAGGCCAATCAATAATGGATGTCTTTGAAAATTATGCCCTAATTGCATATTCAAAGGGAATTACTTTATCCACTACGTTTGAACCAATAGGGGATATTGGTTACACCATAAGATTTTCAAATAAAGTAATAATGGTAAATAATAAGACCAATATATTATTTAAACCAGAGCATAACCAAAATGGCACCTATATAAACATTACTGGGGATTCTTTAAGTTATACTAACACACCTTTGGAGCCAAACATTGTACATATCTCCTTTGGAGATTTCTACGTTACTAAAAATATCTCCGTAAATATAAGATAAGGATTATATACTATTTTTATTTTAAAGGTTCTTACTTAAATTATATTTACAGTATATTATATTCTAAAAAATTTGTACTTAACATAAAAAGCCTAATTTTCGTAGTATTTTAATAAGAAAATAATAAATTTATTATTTTAAATTATAATTTATATATATTTAATTATATTAAAAAGCAAGTAATTTAAAATGACAAAAATAAAAAATAATGAAAATATGTCCTTACATTATCAAAAGGTTGGAGATATAGTTTTAGTAAAAAAGGATCTATCTCCTGAGGAAATAGAATATATAGTCAATAAAACAAAATGTAAAACCATTGTTAAATATAAAAATATAGTGGGGGATCTAAGAAAACCAATAATAGATATAATATATGGTTCTAAAACAGAAACCATACATAAAGAATATGGATGTCTATTTAAATTGGATATATCCAAGGTTATGTGGAGTATGGGCAATATTGAAGAGAGAAAAAGAATGGCACATATTTCAAATTCCAATGAAGTTGTAGTGGATATGTTTGCGGGGATTGGTTATTTTTCCATCCCCATGGCAAAGTACTCCAATCCTAAGAAAATATATGCCTTGGAAATCAATCCTGATTCCTACTATTATTTATGTGAAAATATAAGGTTGAATAAATTAAACAATATAAAACCCATATTAGGGGACAATAGAACTATAAATTTGGAGAATGTTGCCAATAGAATAATAATGGGATATATATTAAAAACAAGATTTTTTTTAAATGTGGCCTTTAAGTTTCTAAGTAAGGAGGGTGGAATTCTACACTATCATGATACATTAAATGAAAATGCCATATACCTTGAGGCCATTGACCTTATAAAAAAATATGCAGAGAAACATGGATGTACCTTAGCATCTCATGACATACATAAAATAAAAAAATATGCTCCAGGGGTTTGGCATATTGTAGTGGATGCCAAAATAAAAAAATAATTTCTATTTTTTTATTGTTAGTATTGTATTACTTTTGCAACATTCTAAATAGACCCATCAGAATAACTACCACCTACTAACAACATTGAAGTAAAACATAAATATCCTTTAGAAAGAGTTCCAATAATCCAGAGCCCTACTATCCCTTAATCTCTACTTCTTCCTCTCTTTCCTAAGCTAACTGTGATAGAGGAAAAGATCTTTATCCCCTGCTTAAAAGATGAAAAGAAGGACTCAAGTAACTCCTCTCTCCAAATCTCTCATGCCTCTCATGCCTGTAGATCACACCTAAACATTGTAGAGCATCTCTATACCATGGACCATTATCTAAAATAACTCTTTAACTTCATTCCCTACGTTAAGGAGGTGGGATACATGGCTATTGCTAGAAGTTTTATTTCCAGGGGGACTTGTTCCTCTTGAAGATGGGAAATTTCTTCAGTAATTCTATTAGGTCCATTTCTGATATATTTGCTTCTATCATAGGAGATATTTATATATATTCATAAGTTATACTATTTATGCTTATTCGGACAGGTTCAAAATAAAGAATAACTATATATAGAGTATATTGTAACAAAAAATCTAGATTTTAAAAACCTAAAAAGGAGTAAAAACATAAATATTAAAAGTCCTTTTATTATCCTCCTTAATGACCCTAAGTACTAGGAAGGGTAAATTCTCCCTAAGGATTTATTATGAAATTCATAATAATTCAAAGTAGGGACTTAACTTATTTATTATTAATATTTTATTCTGATTATTTTTTTTATATATGATATAAATTAAGGTATATATAACTATAATTTTATATATTGTTTTTTACTGTAATTATTATAAATCTTTATATTTTTTTATATCTAATTCCCTTTTTTTAAGTAATAAATAATCTATGATTTTATAAACTATTATTAGGTCTGCTAATTTTTAATAATTCTACTATAAGATGTATTATGAAGTAAAGTCTTTTAAGGGCTCTCTGTCTCTCTTAGATTTCTATTATTCTATCTTTTCTTTCTTATAGATGTTTTATTTTTATAAATATCTATTTTCCTATCATTTATAGATGTTCTTCTCTTTAGATATTTTATTTTTTATAAATCTCTTCTTTCTATTCATTTTTATTCCTTATAATAATTTTTTAAAAAATAAATTTTAAATTAATTTTTATACTTTATTAATTTTTTTAATATTTAATTAATTATTTTTTTATAAAATATATATTTTTTTAATGTACGACAATATTACATTTCCCTTAGGTATATAAATACCTCATACTCCTCCCCAGTATCCAAGTAGGCCTTAGTCTTTACCCTATGGTAATATTCTCCCTCATCTTCAAAATCATCAAACCTCCTTAATTCCTCATTGGATATATCTAAAAGAATTATTCCAGAAACTTCAGAACCTTTCTTTCTTCTAATACCATAATAGCCAATGCTATTATCAAAAAACTTTTCATATCCCTTTATTTTTCCTTTTTTTCTACTTGGAATTCTATTTATTAATTTTAACAATACCTCATCCTTCATTAACTCTCCATAGGCAAATAGATTCATAATCTCACTTAAAAAAATCCTTTAAGGTAATCTGCCTACTTATATTTTTAAGTTCCTCCTTTGATATTCCCAAGGATTCCATTATACGTATTACAGGAGGAAGAACTTGATTATCTATATAGTAGTTTATATCATAATTCTTGGCATTTTCTGGTAATTCTGCCCTTTCACTTATGGGTTTATTGCCACTGGTGATAATATAACCAATTACATCTCCAACATTTAACATTCCTTTATTTCTTATTATTTTCTTTGCAACTTCAACATGGGGTGCCGTTGTTTTATACTGGGAGACATCCTTGGTAAGTTGGGTATAAATAATTAAATCCTCCTTTTTAACATTGCCCTTTCTTAGGTTATCTATTGTGGAGATAATAATCTCCTTTGCCCCCTCAATATCCCCCTTCTTTAATAGGGTTTCCAATACCCTCATCTGAGTCTTTTTTGCAATATTTGACCAATCCCTCCTTACAAACTCCAATCCCTTTATTATTATTTTATTATTTTCATCTATAAGGGCATATCTCTTTTTTGTAATAAATATACCCCTTTTATAGTAGCCCTCAAATTCTAATTCCATATCCTTTGGAAGTATTTTATTCATTTCCTCTAAGAACTCGTAGGTTTTCTTTAATAGGGATTCCTTACTATCTACGTTATCCAATGTTGCATAAAGGCCATCTGTGTCTGCATATATTATTTTAAACCCGTGATTTTCCCCCTCTTTAATGGTTTTTTGAATAAAAAACCTACCTAAGTATGTGGTTATTTCAGCACATTCCTTGGAGTACCACCTGGCCCTTGGATAGGCCAAATATCCATAGTGGCTATTTGCCAATACCTTTAAAGATTTTTGTTCATAATCCAATAGGGTATAGTATGATAATTGGGATTTATTATCTTTAATTCTCTTTAATTCCTCTTTAATATTTTTTCTTCTCTTAATTAATTTATTCAGTACTTCAGGTATAATTCCCCTTCTTTTTTTACAGAACCAACGGCCCAATATTTCCTCTGATTCTCCCTTACAGCATTTACAATCTATTGTATCTGGACTTATATTATAACTTATTATAATCGAGGGATAAAGGGATCTAAAATCCATACTTACAATATTTTCATGAATACCCCTAATAGGTTCCTTTACATATCCTCCCTCATAGTATGTGTTTAACCTATCCCTGTACTCCTCACTAGAGGGCCTATTTGGTACTAAAAAATTTTTTTTATAGGAGTGCTTTAATAAAAGATATTCTACCATCTGGCTACTGCTCATCCTAGTAATTTCAAAGAGTGTCTGATTCACAATCCTAGAAAACATAACCTCCAAGGGCAAAAAGTACTCTCCAATGAGATAGGTATAGTATGCATCCTGATAGGAGTATTCAACAAGATCCTTATTTCCCTCCTCCCATAGTCTTGATATATTTTTATGCCCAACTTCCAATTTATGGATCCCAAATAGTTCATAACTTACATCCTCTAATTTATATTTATTTAGGTTTAAGGTCCTTCTAACTATTGGGTATAGATCCATATGTACTTTTCCAGGAATATAACTTCTAAGATGGATTCCCCCCTTTGAAATTTTTATACTTTGATTTTTTCCAAAGGATGTTTTTATTCCAAGGTATTTTGCCCTTTTCTTTAAATAGGGAAAATCAAAGTTATCCCCATTGTAGGTATATATTAAATTATAATTTTTTAAAATATCCATTGTTCTTTTTATTAATTCCCTCTCATCCCTTACCAACTCCAAGTATTTATGCTCAAAGGGCTTATAGGATATTACCTTTTTAAGGTCCTTGGAAAAAAAACTTACCATTAATATGGGATTCTTTTCAGGTATGGGCTCCCTATTTACACAGCCTACTTCCATATCAAAGGAAATATCCTTTAATTTAGGTATTTGATTATCTACTATTTTTCTCTTTTCTTTATCTTTGATATTGCTATAGTATATTGTTGGAATTAAGTTATTATCAATTAGATATCTCTTTGTAAATGGAATATCATGCTCAAATATTTCCCCTATGTTTTTTAATACTCTAAGTTTTGGAACAATCTTTGGATATTTTACTACAATCTTTGTAATGGCCTTTTTAATTATTCTGTCTTCCTTGTTATTGAGATTTCTGTTGATTATTATTTTTTCTAAGGTTTCAAAGTTTTCTATGTGATTTAGAAGATCCCTATTATTTAAGTTTAAATATTCTTTAATTTTATCAACAGGGGCATCAACATAGAAATATGGTTTAAAGTCATAATCTATCAATAGATCATTTAAAAGATATAAATATATGGATTTATCTTCAGAGTTATAATCTATATCTAAGAGGGCATCAATGGTCATAATTACACCAATGTTTTTGTTATAATTATATTATATTGCCCTTTTAAATAGATAATTAATAATAATTTTATAAAAAAAATTAAAAAATAATTAAAAAAATTAATAAAGTATAAAAAAAATAATTATTAAAAAATAAAAATAACTTAAAAAAATAAATATTATTATAAAATTAACATAAAATAAAAAAAAAATCTAAATTTTAAAATACTTGAAAAGGGAATAAACATATAAATTAGAAATTCCTTCATTACTTGCTTATATTCCTAAGTACTGGAATAACAGATTTTCCTCTAAAGGATGTATTTTTGAAAGTTCCATAATTAGACTAAGATAAGGACTTAAAGCATTTCTTTTTATTATTATTCCATCTTTATTATTATTTTTATTATTTCATATTATTTTTATTGTTTATGTTAATTGTAAGTTATATATGCTTGATTATATTTTAAAATAAAAAAATAAAAATAATTAATAAAAATATAATAAAACAATTTAAATATTTAAAATAACAGATATTGGAATCTAAAAAATAATATTAAATAAATTATAGTCAAGAACAAAATTTTCTAAACCCATAATTTACAATATATAAAATAAAAATAATTTAAAAAAATTAAAAAAATAAAAAATTAGAATAACCCAAAAGAATATAATAAAATTAATCTAAACCTTAAATATAGAGAAAAAAAATAATAAAATACTTAAAGATATATATGGGTAAAGGCAAATACTCAAAAAGTAGAAACCCCATAACTACTCCCTTCCCCCTCACACCTAAGCACTGGATGTCCAGAGGAATCCCTTTAAGTATAGACAATATACCCATAATAAGTTTAAATTATTATGTGCCTGACTATAAATTAACCATGGATAAAAAAATACCTTAGGGCCGGGACCGGGAATCGAACCCGGGTCAGGGGATCCACAGTCCCCCAGGATAGCCACTACCCCACCCCGGCCACAGAAAAGATAGTATATTTTAAGATAAGTTCCCCATATAAAGTGCAGGGGCAGGGATTTGAACCCTGGAACCCCTATGGGACAGGATTCTAAGTCCTGCGTCTTTGGCCAGGCTCGACAACCCCTGCATATAATTAGTATATTATGGAAAATAATTAATACCCATAGAAATGCAATGTAGTATATAATATTAAATAATGTGCTCCAGCCGGGATTTGAACCCGAGTCGCGGGCTCGAAAGGCCCGCATGATTGGCCGGACTACACCACTGGAGCATAATATGGGACCGAAGGGATTTGAACCCTTGACCACTCGGTTATGAGCCGAGCGCTCCAACCAGGCTGAGCTACGGTCCCAGAATATTGGGGTTGTACTAAATTATTTAAGTAACATTTATTAAAACAATAACAACAACATGAAAATATAAAAAAATGGCGCCCCCAGCAGGACTCGAACCTGCGACCTATGGATTAACAGTCCATCGCTCTACCTACTGAGCTATGGGGGCACTTACTAAATAATCTTTGCACAATAACAATTTATCTTCTAATATATAAACTTTTCGGCGAAAAGTATATATATAAGTAATTCTATTCTTACTTTGGATTAAGATGAATTATTATTGCCGTGGTAGTTCAGCCTGGGAGAACGCTGGACTGAAGATCCAGTTGTCGGGTGTTCAAATCACCCCCACGGCATATTTATTTTATGTAGTAATATTCATATATTTGGATATATTTTTTTGAGGTCTTTAATCAAATATATGGGGCATATTTTATTTTTTTATCTTAAGATTTTTTAAGTTATAGCCTTATTCTTATTTTTAAGGCTTTTTTAAGTTGTTAAATATTAAAATAAGGTTGGATTTTTAGTCTTATATCGATAGTGGATTATGATTGTTTTATATGTTTAGATTTAATAATCTATTGAGATTTAGATTAATTGGGAGGTCTATTTGGTTTTATTGTATTTTCCTTATGATTTTTCTTTATTTATTTTATTTGATTCATTTTAGGGTTGTATAGATTAAAATAAAGAAAATTATCAAGTCGCAGGTCTTTATATATAAGTGCCCTTATTATAAATTCGAGAACCTGTCCGAATAAGCATAAATAGTATAACTTATGAACATATATAAATATCTCCTATGATAGAAGCAAATATATCAGAAATGGACTTAATAGAATTACTGAAGAAATTTCCCATCTTCAAGAGGAACAAGTCCCCCTGGAAATAAAACTTCTAGCAATAGCCATGTATCCCACCTCCTTAACGTAGGGAATGAAGTTAAAGAGTTATTTTAGATAATGGTCCAGGTATAGAGGTGCTCTACAATGTTTAGGTGTGATCTACAGGCATGAGAGATTTGGAGAGAGGAGTTACTTGAGTCCTTCTTTTCATCTTTTAAGCAGGGGATAAAGATCTTTTCCTCTATCACAGTTAGCTTAGGAAAGAGAGGAAGAAGTAGAGGTTAAGGGATAGTAGGGCTCTGGATTATTGGAGCCCTTTCTGAAGGATATTATGTTTTACTTCAATGTTGTTAGGAGGTGGTAGTTATTCTGATGGGCCTTTTTTTATTC
>JAHEQB010000042.1 GCA_019561555.1 Methanothermococcus sp. SCGC AD-155-C09 | reverse complement strand
CTATCGTGATTACACGCCTATAATTTAGTATTTGTTGTAAATAAGCATTTTCCTTCTGTCCCCTTAATGAGGAAGGTATTTAGATTTAGATTTAATATAAAAGGAGAGTATTTAGAAATTATTTAGATGGGAATATAAAGAAGACCCTAGTTTAAAATATTATGCTTTTTAATATACTAAAATATTGACTTAAAATTTTTAATAATGAAGGGGTAATTACAATATCCTTATAAAAATTATTTTAAGGTGCAAAAATGCATGAATTGTCCTATGCCACATCCATGCTAAATACAATATTGGATACCATAAATAACTATGATGATCTTAAAGAAAAAAGTATTAAAAGAGTAAGTAAAATAAACTTGGAGATTGGAGAATTAACATTTATAAATGTGGAACAGTTGAAGTTTGCCTTTGAAGTGGTTTCCCAATCTACGTTATGTGAAGGGGCAGAGATAGAGGTGGAGTATATAAAACCAAGGGTATTATGCAATAACTGTGGTTATGAGGGAGGTTTGAATGCAAAGGATGAATTTGATATGGCCTGTCCAAGATGCCAAAGTTTATCTTTAAAAATAAAGGGAGGTAAAGAATTCAATATAAAAAATATAACATTGGAATTTGATGAAGTGGGAAATCAATAAAATTATAAAATATAAATAAAAAAATAATAATTATTTATAGTTATGAACAAAACTATTTATAATAGGAATACAATAAACATAAATCATGTTAGAAAAACAAACTTATTAAATTATAAAACACCTATCAGGAGAATAATCATAAAATCATAAATCATAAAATCATAATTCTTATAATCAAATATACCTTTTAAAGATCTCTTAAAAACTTCTCAAATACCCTCACCCTCTAATTAGATTATATATTTCCCTTTTTATTTATTTAATAATTTTAAAATCTTTTTATATCATATTTTAACTACTTTTTATTTTTATTGTAATTTTAATTTTTATTTTTATAATTTTATATTTTATATATCCTTAGGAAATTAAAATATTGTTTTATTTTAATATAAATAACTCTACCTAAGGCTATAATTCTTATCCATTCCTAAGAACCTTGAATTACTTATTTCAATAAATCTATTACATACAACCTCTGGATCCCCCTCAAGTTCTATTCCTCCATTATCTATGAGTATTACCCTATCACTTATTTCCTTTATCAGAGGTATGTGATGGCTTATTAAAACAATTGTAGTTCCATAGATGTCATTTATTCTTTTAAGATAATTTGCCACATCCCTAAGGGTAATTGGATCCAAATCCCCAAATGGCTCATCCAATAGGAGTATCTTAGGCTTTGTTATAAGTTGTAGGGCAAGGGCTACCCTTATTCCTTCCCCTCCACTTAACTCCATTGGAGTTTTATTTAATACCTCTTCACTTAAATTAAGGGTTTTAAGAACATCCCTTGGATTAAATTCCCTATCAACAATGGCAGGGAATAGAGTATTTATTATATCATGGGATATTCCCAACTTATCAAGTTTATTCTTCATCTCCTCTTCAGGGAGATCTATCAATTGATATATGGCATCCACAACCTTTGGGGATAGTCCAAATTCCTCTGATTTTAATTTGGCATTAACTATGGCCCTTTCTCCCTTTACTCCAACCTTATATTTTAGCATATCCCAAACTGTTAAATAGTGAGGAAGGGAAAACTCCTGATGAAGTATTCCCATTCTTCTACGTAATTCTACCCTACTCCATCCATAGTCACTTAAATCAATACCATCAACAATAATCTTTCCACTATCAGGAGATTCAACCCCTGCAAGAAGTCTCAGTAGTACAGACTTTCCAGTACCACTGGGCCCAATAATTGATAGAATCTCCCCTTCCCTTATATTGAAGGATATATCCTTCATATTTAGAGTTTCCCCTCCATTCACTACAAAGTATCTCTTGGATAAGTTTTTTACCTCTATTATACTTTTTTCCCTTGGAGAGGATTCTCTAATATAGGGAGAGGGTATGTCCTCTAAAAACTTCTCTATTACAACCTCAGGTTTTCCATCTAACTTTATAATGCCCTCCTCCAATAGAATACATCGATGACAAAGATAACTATGGATCTCAGGCAGATGGGAAGTAATAACCATGGTAATTTTTAATTTCCTATTTATATTCTTTAATACATCTAAAAGTATTTGTTTGGAGGCTGGACAGGACATGGTGGCAGGCTCATCAAGTAGCAATACTCCCTCTCCCCTTTCATATATTTTTGCTATTTGCCTACCTAAGATTAGACGCTGTTTTTCTCCCCCACTTAGTATATTGGAAAAAGCATCCTTTTTATGTTTCAATCCAACTAATTTTAAGATCTCCAAGGCCCTTTTTTCGTATTCATCCCATTCCTCCTCCATAGGTAGAGATTCATCACAGTTATTCCTTATGGCATATAACTTTCTTATTATGTTGTAGATTGCAGGCTCAGCCCATAGAGCAAAGTTTCTCTGGAGATGTATGGCTGTTATATCTCTAAAATTATCCCTCCTATTTAGTATTTCAACATGCCCTTGATAATCCCTATCTACCCCCCTAAGTATCTTGATTAAAGTGGATTTTCCTGCCCCAGATTTCCCAATTATTCCCAGTATCTCTCCCTTTTTAACATTAAAGGATATGTTATCCAGGGCTTTTTTATGACCATATTTTTTGGTAAGATTTTTAACTACTATTGCCATATAGGACACCTGTATATTTTCCTATTTAATTAATTATTTAGGTTATTATAAAAATATAGTCAAAAACATGATACCTTAAACTTATAACCTGTAACATAAATAATTTAATAAAAATAATAAGGAGAATAATATATTAACATTTAGCCTATCTATCTTATTCCAATATAACTTTCATAATATAGTCTTGTTAAGAATTCTGCCTGCTCTTTCAGTGCTCAGAGCATCTAAGGAGAATAATGATAGGATTTTTACTCTTTATGTTTCTTTAAAATTAGTTTTTTATTAAAAAAAATAATATTTATTTAATTTATTAAATACTCTTTAAAAACTCAACCTCCTTATCTAAGTTAAACTCCATTAGACCTTTAACTGAAAATTCTAAATCCCTATATCCTTTATTTACTATGCCATTAAATACTTGCTCTTGGCCAAGTAAATTTTCTAAAATCTCCATATTGGCATTTTTTAACTCCTCTCGGGAAATGTTCAATATCCTCTCTACTAACCTACCATAGAGATTGCAAGGTATATTGCCAGTGCCATCATCTAAGATCAATGTAATAATGGGTAACTCTCTGGGATTTACTTCTCCGCAGTTATCACATAGGTATTTATCATCAACTAAGGATGCCCTTTTACCACAGTTAGGGCATAGGTATAGTATTAAATCCTGTTTTCTATAATCTACAACTGTACCTCTAATTTCAGCAGTTTCTCCCTCTGTTAATTCCTTTATAAACTTTCTATTTGTCTTTAGATCTACACCCTCTGGATTTATTATAACTCTCCCATATCTACCAACATGTAAATCAATATATTCTCCACTATCCCTTACATAGCCATGTACTACCTTTACTATATCCCCTTCCTTTATATCCAAAAGGGCATTATTGTCCCACAATACAAGTCTTATCCTTCCAGTATCATCCTCCAACATAATATTTCTAACCTTTCCAATGGTGCCATCCTTCCTCTCAAATTGATTGATATCATACACCTGCAATACCCTTCCCACTAGTGTAATATCCTCCCCAGCATCCTCTCCTTTTATATCCTTTATCTTAATGAGATTTTCTCTGTACTCTGGGGCCTTTATGGATTCATCCTTTATTACTTTGGAGTCATATTGGGTGGAAAGATGGATTATCTTTTCTCCCTCAGGGGTAAGGTAGGATTTAACCCTACAATTCATTATATGTAGTAGATCCCCTTCCTTAATATCTCCTAACATCTCAATGTTTCTCCCCCAGAAGGATACTCTAACACTTCCACTGCTGTCCATTAATGTTATTTCTTGTAATGCTGTCTCCCTGTCATTAAATTTAACAGTTTTTGGGGTGAATATATGGGTAACCCTTCCTCTTATAGATACAATATCCCCCTCATAGTCTGGTAATTGGGATATATTAACTAAGGGCGCCTCTACACACTCCTCTTTTTTTATAATCTTTAAGTCATTAACAGATATTTCCAAGTTTCTTAGTCCCTCCCTTACAACTCCACTTACCTCTACAACATCCCCTCTATTTAATTGAATATTCGTTAAATCATCCCATAGGGTACATCTCAATGTTCCCTCATCATCACGTAATATAAAGGATTTTACCCTTCCAACAGATCCATCTCTCTTAGCAAACTCTCGTGTATCATATACACTAATAATTTCGCCCCTTACCTTGGAAGGCATATTGGGAGCAAGTTCTCCAATGGTATATATCTCCTTTATCTCAGGATATTTATTTTTGTCGTATTTTTCAAGTTTTTCTATTATTAGGTTGTTTCCACTGTTTAATTCAATTCTATCTCTCCATTTTCTGGAAAATGCATTTTCCACCCTTATTACATCCCCCACATTTAAATCATCAGCCAAATGTACCTTATCGTTCCAAAGAACCAATCTAATAACTCCTGTATTATCTGCAAGGGATATACTTCTTATTTTTCCAGTAGTGCCATCCTTTCTATTAAATTCCTTTGTATTGGAAATTTCCAATATTTTACCAGTTACCTCTACATTACTCTGACTATCTGATATGTCTTTAATGGAAAAAATATATTCCTCTTCGTCACCATACTCCTGATTAATATCTATTTTTAAATCACTGGCTATTATTAAAATTGCCGCACTTTCATCCATTAACCCTGAACTTTGAGATATTTCTTTTTTTATTCTTTCTTCAAGTTCCTCTTTAGATATTTTTTTTAATATTTTCTTTTTTATCTCCTTTAATTTTTCATTATTCATTATTTCACCGAAATTAATACTTTAAATGAATATTTTTATGATTTTTTAATAATTGATGCTTTACTTTAAGTATTTAATTTATTTAACTGTTTATCTAATTATCTATTTATATTCAATTTAAATTATTATTTTATTTAAATATTAATTTATTTTTATAATTATGATTATTTATTTTATACAATAAAATTTAAAAACGTATTTTAAAATAATAAAATTTTTTTAATAATACCTTTTTTACTTTTAATCATTTAAGTGACTATAACTTGCGAAAAGTATATATATAAGATTGTAATATTTATGGATATATTTGATAGGATTGTTTTAATGCCGAGGTGGCTTAGGCTGGTTATAGCGCTCGGCTCATACGGATATTCCCAAGGGAATTCCCTTGGGTCCTGGGAAACCGAGAGGTCGGGGGTTCAAGTCCCCCCCTCGGCATTTTTTTGTGAATAATTCCTTTATTTTTTAATATCTTTATTTAATTATAAGTCATTTATCAATTATTTAATTCCATCAACCTGTGTATTTTTTGGTATATGTCATTGCCTAAAGATTTTAAAGGATTTTTTACTCTTTCCCAATTTCCCAATGCTGGCCATAGTATGGAATCAATATGAAGAGGCGGGACTCCTGTTTCAATAGATATTTCATTCCAAAATTTTAATACATTTTTATTTGTAAGTTTTTTTGTGTATTTTTCAATCCTGCTATCCTTAGGAATCTCTATATTGTAAGGATATGGAATAAATTCGTTAAATACTATCCTGGATCCATATCCAAATATTTTAATTGCAAATACCACTGTTTTTGAATATCTCTTAGTGTTTAACTCTTTGACAATGCCTGCTCTAAGGGCATTCATGTTATTGTAGTAATATTTAAATTTCCTTAGGGAAATATTCTTTAAATAATATTTTAATTTATATATTCTCTTAATCTTTCCATTTAACAATCTTTTATTGCCCCTTGAATTGGATAGAAATGTAACATATTCCTCAATTACCTCTCCCTCAGATATATCATTCCAATTGTACTCTGAAAATTCCCTCCACCAATTTTCGCCAGTTGTGGAAAGTTGATAGGATACTAAGGCATTTAGAATAATTAATTTTAGAAATACTTCATTATTTTCTAATTTCCTTTGAAGATTTTTTAAATAGGTATATTGTAAATCTATCCTTTCCTCAATCAATCTTGCAGATTCTATACCTAAGGATCTTAAAATTTCCTTTAGTGTATTTATACTATAATCATCCTCTTTCATACTATCACTGGAATAAAATAATAAAATAACAAATTCAATGAATATAATATCTACTTTTATTTATACATTATTTTAAAATAATTTCATAGTTTTTAATTCTTTTAATAGTTTTAAAAAATTATTTATGATAAATAAAAAACCCTAATTCTAAAAACCCTTATAAAAATTATATTATAGAATTATTAAAAAATAATTTAAAAAACTTAAAAAATCATTATAATTAAAAAAATTAAAATAATATTAAAATAAAATTAACATAAAACAAAAAAATCAAGATTTTAAAATATTTAAGAAAAAAGTAAAACATAAAAATTAAAATCCTATCATTGTTCTCCTTAATACTCTTAAACACTGGGAGAACCGGCAGAATCCTTGACAAGATAAATTATAAACTTCATATTGGGCTAAGGTAGATGGACTTAAAGTATTTCTCCTTTCTAATATATTATATTTTTTTATTTTTATTGTTAATTATATTTATTATATTTTTTATGTTATAAATTAGGTTTAATAAATTTATATATTTGGCTAAAATATACAATTAATAATTTTTATATACTTGAAATACCATAACATAATATAAAAATAAAAATAATTTTGGAGGGATTTTATGGAAGAGGGTTATTCTAAAGGGGATTTACACATACATACTAAATATTCGGGAATAACAAAATATATGGGGTTAAAATTTCCAGATTCTGTGGAGGAACCTAGGAATATTATGAAGTATGCAAAAAAAAAGGGATTAAGTGTAATAGGTATTACAGATCACAATACAATAAAGGGGGGCTTAGAAACTAAAAAACTTGAAAGGGAATTTAATATAGAGGTTGTTGTAGGAAGCGAAATAATGACAAGGGATGGAGAGGTTATTGGACTATATCTAAATGAGGAGATTCCAAAGAATCTCTCTGCCGAGGAAACCATAGAATTAATTCATGAGCAGGGGGGTTTGGCCATATGTCCCCATCCCTACAGTCCAATATGTAAGGCATTAGGAGATAAAATGTTTAAATTGGACTTGGATGGTGTAGAGGTGTTTAATGCCTATCATAGGGATGGTATTGTAAATAATATTGCATTAGATAAGGTATTGGAAAACTATCCTAAAAAACCTGTTGCCTTTATAGGAAATAGTGATGGACATATAGCTAAAATGGTGGGCAATGGTTATACAATTTTTAAGGGAGATACCAAGGAGGATCTCTATAACTCAATAGTTAATAGAGAAACTACCTTTGGAGGTACGCCAACTCCTTTAATAGATATTATCTTATGGAGTTATACCATGGTTTATAAATCTGAGAAAAAACTTATTAAATCATTGTTCTTTAAAAATGAATTGAATATACCCACTTACAAAAAACTTTTAGCAATGTTTGGAGGGTTAATATATATTGGTACTCCCCTACCTATTATATCTGGTATTGTTGGCAACTACTACCTTAAGAGAAAGGCCAAAAATAAATTAAAGGAGGTTTATATATAAAACATTTAGATCATAATTTATTTATTGTAAATACAGTCAAACACATAACCTCTTAAACTACAATCCCCCATATAATAAGAATAAAAAAGGATAAACTATAATAAAGAGGGACACTTTAAGCCCATACTTTACTGAGTATAACTTTCATAATATATCCTGTAAAGAAATTCTACCTACCTTCCCACAGTGTTCAGAGCATTAAGGACAATATAGGATTTCTAATTTTTATGTTTTTATTTTTCTTAGATATTTTAAAATCCTATTATTTTTTATAATTTTAGATTTCTAATTTTTATACTGTTCCCTTTCTTAGGTGCTTTTAAAATCTTAAATTATTTATTTTTACTGTAGTAATCTATTATTTTTTATAGTCTTAAATTTTTTTAAATTATAATTATTAATTATTTTTTAATTATTTTTTTATTATTTTATTTTTTTATAGGTTAAATATAACTGGTTTTGTTTAAGGTTATAATTTCCTTCTCTGTGATTATGCCAGTAATTAATTCAGGAGGGGTTATATCAAAGGCATAATTATAGGCTCTAACTCCTTCTGGGGCTATTCTAATTCCATCAATGAATAATACCTCTTTTTCATCCCTTTCCTCAATTTCAATATCCTTCAAAGAGTTTTTAAAATCAAAGGTGGAGAGAGGTGCCGCCACATAAAAGGGAATATTATGATACTTAGCAAGTATGGCAAGGGAATAGGTACCTATCTTATTGAACACAGTATAATCCTTTAAAATTCTATCTGCTCCCACTATAACTTTATCCACCAATCCTTTCTTCATTAAAAAACCTGCAGTATTGTCAGTTATTATTCTAACTGGGATACCTTCATAATTAAGTTCAAATGCACTTAATTTTGCCCCTTGTAATCTTGGCCTTGTCTCATCCACTATAACCCTTATATTTTTACCCCCATAGTGGGCAAATCTTATAACACTTAGGGCAGTTCCATAGGAGGATGTTGCAAGGGCTCCAGCATTACAGTGAGTTAGTATGGTGTCTCCATCATTAATAATTTTTTCCCCTATTTTCCCTATTTTTTTACAGATTTCTCTATCTTCTTTATGAATAAGTTTTGCCTCATCAATTATAGGTTTATTATTATTGTGGGCATTCTTACACCTATTTAGAGCCCAGAATAAATTTATGGCAGTGGGTCTAGTGTTTTTTAATACATTATAGGCCTTTTCTATGTTATCATTTTTTATCTCGGCAAGTGCCATGCCATAGGCTGCAGATATTCCTATTGCAGGGGCACCCCTTACAACCATATCCCTTATGGCAAAGGCCACATCCTCATAGGTGTTGCATGAAAAATATTCCAATTTATTAGGTAGTTTTCTCTGATCTATTAATATTAATTGATTATTATCATCGTCCCATATTATGGGCCTTATTTCTTTAATTTTTTCTCTATCCATTATATCCCTTATATTTTAATAATTTTAATTATTAACAATATTTTCATTAATTTTTATTTTTTTAATTATTTGATCAGTATTTTTTAATTTATATCTTTTAATTTTTTAATTTTAAAATATTTATTAAATTATAATCTTAAAATTTTCTATATTAATAAAAAATCTAATTCTCATAGAAATTCAAAAAATAATAATTTATAAAAAGTTATTAAAAAAATTAATTAATCAATATTATTCATTTTTAATTATTATTAATTTTTCATAATATATTCCTTTTAAGTAGTAATCAACTATTTATATTTTAATTAACAACTTAAGAGATTATAAATACTTATAAATCTATTAGTGATAATATGGTAGTGGAAAATATAATCTCTGGTGCTAAAAGTGTATTAACTATGACTAAGGATCTTTTAAAGGATAAAAAAGACCTTAGTATAAAATTAGGATATCCCACAACAAATTACAACCTCCCCATAATATATGGACTTCTTGGTAAAAAAATTGAAAATATTGAGGACTTAAAAAACCTAATTAACTCCCTTGAAATTAATGAAGAGCCCACATTGGATAATGCCCTTGATGCAGGAGTTAAAACATTAATATGTGCCGAGGCAATTGAGGGACTTAAATATGCCCAGGAAAAGGAACCCTATAAGCCCCCTTATGTTGGGTTTATCCCTGATGAGGTTTTAAGGGATTTAGGAGTGCCCCTTGTAGAGGGAAAAATACCTGCCATACTTGTGGTTATTGGCAAGGTAGGAGATAATGAAAAATTAAAAAAGTTAATTGAGGATATTCAAAAGAGAAATATATTGGCCCTATTTATAGGAGATATTGTTAAAGAAATGGAATCTGCCAACATAGAGTTTGGCTTAGATAAACTTCTTGTCCCTATTGGAGAGGGTATTACCTCGGCTATTCATGCTGCAAACCTTGCAATAAGGGCTCCCTTGATATATGGAGGAATAGAACCAGGTAAAACTAATGAAATCATAGAGTACATAACAAATAGAGTCCCTGCCATTGTTGTGGCCCTTGGACCATTGGATGATATTACCCTTGCAGCAGGGGCGGGATGTATAAAGGCAGGAGTTCCAGTAATCACCAACAATCAAGTCCCTGAAATAAAGGGAGCCCTGGAAAGTTCAGATATTGACAACATAGTTGAAAATGCCTTAAAAATGAAGGGAATAGATGTAAAAATCACTGAATACGATATTCCTGTATCTGTGGGCCCAATGAATGAAGGAGAGAGAGTAAGAGGCCCAGACATGTATGTGGAGTTGGCAGGCCCAAAATCCTATGGTTGTGAGTTAGTTATTGTAAATAAGGATGTAAAGGATACTGTTGAAATTATTGGAAAGGATATTGAGGATATAGAGGAGGGTAGTAGATTACCCTTTGCCATAGTTGTTGAGGTAGAGGGAGAGGGCCTTGAAGAGGACATAGCAGGAGTTTTAGAGAGAAAAATCCATGAGTTTTTAAACTATATTGAGGGAGTTATGCACCTAAATCAACGGGATAACCTATGGATTAGAATAAATAAGGAATCCTATAATAAGGGATTAAGATTGAGGCATATTGGAGAGGTAGTTAAAACCCTATTTAAGGAACATTTTCCAATAATCAAAAATTGCAATGTAAAAATTATAACTGATCCTGAGGTAGTTAAAGAAACTATCAAAAAGGCCCAAATAATGTATCAAAAGAGGGATGAAAGGGCAAGATCTCTCTCTGAAGAGGATGTGGATGTATTTTATGGTTGTATTATGTGCCAAAGTTTTGCCCCTACCCATGTATGTGTTATAACCCCAGATAGAACTTCATTATGTGGTAGTATAAATTATTTTGATGCAAGGGCAGCGGCCAAAATAGATCCTGAGGGCCCCATATTTGAGGTTAAAAAGGGACAATGCTTAGATGAGGATGTGGGAATATATGAGGGAGTAAATGAGGTTGTTCAAAATACCTCTGGAGGCACAGTTGAAGAATTTGCCCTACATAGTGCCTTAAAAAAACCCTGTACCTCCTGTGGTTGCTTTGAGGCAATAGTATTTTATATCCCTGAAGTGGATGGTTTTGGAGTGATAGATAGAGGATTTAAGGGAGAAACCCCCTATGGATTACAATTCTCTGCTATTGCAGGCCAATGTAGTGGAGGTAAGCAAGTGGAAGGGTTTGTAGGAATAGCCATAGAGTATATGAGGTCTCCAAAGTTTCTTAAGGGAGATGGAGGATGGAATAAAATCGTATGGCTTCCCGAGGAGTTAAAGGAAAAGGTATTGGATGCAATACCTGAGGAATTGAGGGATAAAATAGCCACAGAAAAGGATGTATCCAGTGTTGAAGAACTTCAAAATTTCTTAAGGGAGAAGGGCCATCCCCTAATGAAAAACATGGAAATCACTGAAGAGGTACCCTCTGAAGAAATTAAAGAAATAAAAAAGGAAGAACCTATAGAAAAACCAGAGATGATGCCTACTAGTTCTATGATGGGCTCACCCTTTGGATTTATCAACATGATTCCTCCAAATACAAAAATAGTAATAAAGAATGTTAAAATAAAGGCAAGGGAAGTAATAATTAAAAAGAGAATATAATTTAAGGCATAAAAAAATAAAAAAATAATAAATAGCAAAATGGATAAAAAAGTAAAAAAAATAAACAATAAAAAGGACATTTTAAGTACTTCCTATTTTGGTCTAACTACGAACTTTCATAATACAATCCATCAAAGGAGGCTATCTTTCCCCTCAGTGCTTAGGGGCATAAGGAGGGCAATGACAGGATTTTTCTTTTTTATATCTTTATCTCTTTTATGTATTTAAGAGTGTGTCTAACATACCATCTCATATATAAATCCTTGTTAAAATCCTTAGTGCATATATAAGGTTCCATTAAAAAACAAGGGATTCTATCCCCAAACCAGTTAGTTATGGCTCCGAAGAACCCCTCACAAATTCCTCTTTTTTTATATTCATTTTTATCGAAGATCTTTCTAATTCTTGCTCCATATCCCCTTGCTCTGTTTTTTCTAGGTTTAACCTGTGGTAAATATCCTTTACTAACAATAGTGTTTAAAACTTTTTTANTATCGTAACCTCCGTCAGCAGTAGAAATTATCCCTTTCCTTCTGGCAGTCTTTTAATACTTTCAGTCTCGTAAGCATTATGGAGGCGGCGATCCGAAAAGGGTTCTAAGTTCTTTGTTATATCTAGATATTACATGTATTTCAATCCTTTCTTTTTTTTCTATTCCTAATGATTGTAGAATCTATAAAACTTTTAGAATATGTCATTTATGGAGTTTTTTCAGAACCATATTAATTATTTTTTCCATATAAGGAGATAGTTTTTTCTCCCAGAAGTGTAGGACAGAATGATCAATTCTCAATCCGAGAATTTGATTTACTCTTATCTCTGCAGATCTCAGGGATAGTTTTTCCAATTCTTTTATGATCAATGCCTTTATTATTACCCTAATATTGTGAACCTTCTTTTATTATGCCTATGGATTCAAAAGGTACATTAATCCAGTCGAATACCTCTAAAATTAATTTTATGTCGTAATTTCTAGTATCCCATCTCTTTAACATACTATTATTATTGGCAATATTTTAAATATATACTTTACTATTAATA
>JAHEQB010000041.1 GCA_019561555.1 Methanothermococcus sp. SCGC AD-155-C09 | reverse complement strand
ACAGTGGTAGAGGAACTTTGTGGTATAAGATTGGAGGATGTTGTTAAGGTGGATATTGGAAAGGGTAAATTCTGGGTATATACCAAGTGGGGAGAAACAAAATCTGTTAAATTAAAGGAAACCCACCCCTATGAACAGATAGCCTGCCATGTTTGTACTGACTATACTGCAGAATTGGCAGATATTTCAACAGGTTCCGTTGGAAGCCCAGATGGTTGGAGTTCAGTGTTTTTAAGAACTAAGAAGGGAGAAGAAATTATTAATAAGATGGTAGATGAGGGCTATTTAGAAACTAAGCCTATTGATGAGGGTAAATTTGGATTGGGCATACTTAAAAAACTTGCATTGACTAAGAAGGAAAAGAACCTTAAAGAAATTGAATATAGAAAGGAGTTAGGCCTACCAGTGCCTATTATAGAATAATAATTTAATAATATATTTTTATAAAATTATTTTTTAAAGTCATGATTAATTTTATAGTTATTAAATTATAATCTTAAAAAAACTATCTATATAAATAAAAAATCTTAATTTCAAAAGAATAATTAAAAGAACAATAATAAAAATTAATAAAATAAAAAATAAAGAAACAATCAAGATAAAAATAGAATTTAAGATTTTAAAATACTCAAAATAAAGTAAATAATAATAGGTAAAAATCCTATATTATCCTCTTTATGCTCCTAAATACTATGGAAAGGATGAACTTATTACAGAATTGTCATTATAAACCTTAGTTTAAGGTAAGGTAGAGATCATATTTAATGTAAAATTTCTTTATTAATATTTTATCCTTTTAATTATATTATTTAATAAGATTATAAGTTTAAAATATTATGTCCTTGAGTGTAAACTAAAAATATAAAATTAACAAAAAATTGCAACAAATAGAATAAATCTTGGAATAAAAAATAAATTAATACATCTAAAAAGGATATTCTCCTTAATGTATCTAAGTATAGGAAAAACAGGAAGAATTTTCTCAGAGGAATTATTATGGTAGAGAATTAAAGTATTTTAATATTTTATTCCCTATTATTTTTATTGCATTATTTATTTTATAAATTGTTAGTTTAAAATATTTTTATGTTTAATTATAAATAAATAATTATTAAGTAGTAAATTAACATTCTACATTTTATAAAGTAAATTTCACATTTTATTTTATCTAAATAAAATTAGTACTAAATTACAAAGAATTAGTATTTTTCAATAAACCTTTTTTATTTTAATAATAGGGGGTGGTACAATGGATTTAAATTGTCCCTATAATATCATATTAATAATATTCATTGTTGCATGTATTACATTGGTTGTATTCCAGTATAGTAAAAAAGAATGGATTAAACTGCCATATCAACTTATTATAGATCGTATATTTATTTTTTCACTTATAAATGTAATAATAGGTATAGCATCGGGAATTTTTAGTTGCATGATTTCTAAAAGTGACCCAATTGGAGCATATATATTACTGGGCATATCTACAATGATTTTAATGACAAATTCAATAGTTGTTGTATTATGTAATAATTTATACAATGTTAAAAAAAATATTTCAAATGAAGAAATTCCAATAGATATTCGACTTAAAGAAGATTTAGGAATACTATTTATTGCTAGTTTATTAATAGTTGTAGCAATTATTTTGTATGTGATTATATAGGGGATGTTTTTTATTATAGTTAAGAACATAATTTCTTAAACTATAATCTAAATATAAAAAATAAAAATAAATAAAAAAATATTAAAAAAATTAATAATTAAAATAACCTAAATCCTAAGATATAGGAAAAAATTAAACATTTAGAAAAATAAAAGAAAGCAAAAAGTAGAAATTCCATAACCTACCCTCCTTTTCCCTACACTCCTAAACACTGGATGTGCAGAGAAAACCCTTTAAGTATAGATACTATATCCATAATTAGTTTAAATTATTATGTGCTTGGCTATAATTAATTTTTTAAGTAGTATTACATTTAACTGAATCCTTTTGGAATTAAGTTTCTTAATAATCATAAATTTTTTGACAATAATTACCCTTTAAACTATCCTATATATATCCACAGGTATTTCAACATACCTTTTACTATGGAAGTTGTAAATCTTTGGAATCCTAAATCTACTTTCAAAGATATTACTAATCCTTCTATTTTTTTTTCTAACATAATTTATTATAAAATCCCTTGTTGAGGAATTATGTATTGTATATACTATATCCCCTATCTCTAAGGATCTATCTAAGAATATTCTATCAGCATACTTTTTTTGAGAACCAAATGGGGGATTTTGAATAACTATCCTTTTTATATTTTTATTATTACTATTTATGTAATTATCAATATAATTTTTATCAATATGTTTAACATCCTTACGTATAAAATACACATCTTTAATGATATTATTGGGATCTAAATTGAGATTAAATACAGTGGGTATCTCCTTTAACTTTTCTAAGTTATTTTTTGCAGATTCTATGGTTTCATTATCTATATCTATTCCCAATACCCTACTGGCTCCAATAAGTTTTGCCCCTATGGATAATCTCCCAGTTCCACAACCTAAATCAATTACAAAATTGTCTTTAATATCCTCCATGGCAAA
>JAHEQB010000040.1 GCA_019561555.1 Methanothermococcus sp. SCGC AD-155-C09 | reverse complement strand
ATAATAAAAACCTAATAAAAAGATGTAGTTAAGAACATAATTCCTTAACCCATATTAAAAAAATAAAAAATAATTTAAAAAAATTAAAAAAATAAATAAAAAAAATAGTAAAATAGAAAAATTTAAGATTTTAAAACACCTAAGAAAAAATAAATAATACATAAAAATTAAAAATCTCATATTATCTCCCATAATGCCCCTAAGTGCTAAGGAAAAGGGTGGATTTCTTACAAGGATGGCATTATAACGTTATTTTAAATAAAGTATGATGAATTTACCGTTAAATTCTTCTTATTAATATATATTTATTTTTTTATTATTTTATATTATTTAAAATTATAAATTAAAATTATAAGTTAAAAATATATTTTAATACAAATTAAATTTATTTTTATCAATATGGTGAAAAAATGATTGTAATTAATATGATGGAAATATTAAATATAATAGTTTTGGCTGTAATCATAATTTTAGCAATTAGAATTATAATATCCACTATAAAAACAACAGTTAAAATATTGGTAATTGGAACATTGCTCCTAACATTGATGTGGATATCCTTTAATATATTTTAAATATTATCAAAATTACTATTCGGTGCATATATGGGAAGTAATAACTGTAAAAACTGTAAAAATGGCAACTTAAAGTATAATATCTCTAATTATAAAAAGGATCCAATTATAGGTAATTTAGTGGATTGGGAAGAATTGGAATGCTTAATAAAAAAAAATAATATAAAACTATTGGAGGTTATAGGTAAGGGCCATAGAGGGGTTGTATTTAAAGGAATATTTAGAAATAAAATAGTTGCCATTAAAGTGCCAAGAATAAACTCTAAAAATACAGTATATCATGAGGGAAGCATATTAAAGGAAACCAATTTATTCAACATAGGCCCAAAGGTATATGGATTCTCAAATAACTATCTTATTATGGAGTATGTTGAGGGAATAAACTTAAAGAACTATCTATCTCAGAAATACATAGATAAAAAAGAATATCTTATCATAATAGAGAATACCCTTAAACAGTGCCTACGTCTTGATTTTCATAAAATTGATCATGGGGAGATACAGGGAGGGAAACATATAATAATTAATAATAAAGATAAATCCAAAATTAAGGTATATATTATTGATTTTGATAAATCCAAAAGGGGAAAAATAACCCATAACTTTACAAGTGCAATATCCTTATTTTTCACAAAATCCCATATTTCAAGGAGAACCTTTGATATCTTAAATATCTCTGAAGATGAAAGGAACCAAATAATAAACATTACTAAACTTTATAAAAAATATGTAATAAAAAATGTATATTAAAGTAATTAACATAAAATAATAAAAAAATATATGGTCCTAAATTAAACATTTATGACAATAAATAGCCTTAATTTCAAAAAAATCCAATGAACAATAAAAATAATTATTAATTAATATAAAAATAAAAAAATTAAAAAAATTAAAAATAGTAATAAATAATAATTAAAATAAAAAATAAAAATTTAAGATATTAAATACTTGAAAAAGGTAAATCACATAAAAAGTAAAAAAACTATGATTATCTCATTAATGCTCCTAAGTATTGTGAGAAATAGCAGTTTTTTCCTAAGAATGACATTATAAAAGTTATATTACTCTAAAATAGATATATGACTTAAAAGTATTTTTTATTATATATTTTATCCTTTATTATTTCATGTTATATTATAAATTAAAATTAATACATTTGATTATAATTTTAAAAATTTATAATAAATATAAAATTGAGGGAAACTATGGAAATACCTAAGGAATACTCAGTGGAATTGGAAAGGGAAATTCAAAGAAAATGGGAAGAGGATAAAACCTATAAATTTAAAAATAATGAAAAAAAACCCTCCTATATTATAGATACTCCTCCTCCCTATCCCACAGGAAGGATGCATTTGGGACATGCCTTAAATTGGACCTATATGGATATAATAGCCAGATTTAAAAGGATGAATAACTATGATGTTCTCTTCCCTCAAGGATGGGATTGTCATGGCCTTCCAACAGAGGTTAAAGTTGAGGAGATTCACAAAATAACAAAATCCGACATAGATAGAGAGGAGTTTAGAAGACTCTGTATAGAACTTACAGAGGAAAATATTAAAAAAATGAGGGAACAGGTAAAGTCCTTAGGAATATCAATAGATTGGGATAGGGAATATATAACCATGAAACCTGAATATATTAGAAAATCCCAGGTAGCCTTTGTTAGAATGTATAGGGATGGTTTAATTTATAGGGGAAAACATCCTGTTAATTGGTGCCCAAGATGTCAAACAGCCATTGCCTTTGCAGAGGTTGATTACATAGAGAGAACCACCAATTTAAACTATATAAAATTCCCATATTCAGAGAAGGAGGATAAATACTTGGAAATTGCAACCACCAGACCAGAATTATTGGCAGCCTGTGTGGGAATTGTTGTAAATCCAGAGGATAATAGATACAAAGATATTATTGGAAAAAGTGTAAAGGTTCCATTATTTGGGCAGGAGGTTAAAGTATATCCTGATAGGGATGTGGAGATGGAGTTTGGTACTGGGGTGGTAATGGTATGTACCTTTGGGGACAAAACAGATGTTGCATGGGTAAATAGACATAACCTTGAAGTTAAAAAGGCCATAAATGAAAGGGGAGAACTTACTAATATATGTGGTAAATATGAGGGTATGAAAACTGAGGAGGCGAGAAAGAAAATAATTGAGGATCTTAAAAGTGAAGGTTATCTTATAAAACAGGAACCCTTAACCCAAAATGTAGGAGTATGCTGGAGATGTAAAACCCCCATTGAGATCATTGTTGGAGATCAATGGTTTGTAAATATCAGAAAGGGGATATCTAAGATTAGAGAGGCTGCAGAAGATATTAAATGGACCCCTGAGCATATGAAGATTAGACTATTACAGTGGATAGAGGACATGGATTGGGACTGGTGTATAAGTAGGCAGAGGGTATTTGCAACTCCAATTCCTGTATGGTACTGTTCAGAGTGTGGGGAAATAATTGTTGCCAAGGAGGAGGATCTTCCAATAGATCCCACAGTGGGGTGCCCCTATTCCTGTAAATGTGGAAATAAAAAATTGATTCCTGAAAAGGATGTATTGGATACTTGGATGGATTCCTCCATTACCCCCATGGTTGTAGGGGGATGGTTAGAGGATGAGGAGTTCTTTAGGAATCACTATCCAGTGCAACTTAGGCCCCAGGGACATGATATTATAAGAACTTGGGCCTTTTACACCCTTGTGAAGTCCATATACATAACAGGCAAAAAACCCTGGGAGGAGATAGTAATAAATGGTATGGTATTTGGAGAGGATGGCCATAAGATGAGTAAGAGTAGGGGAAATATTGTGGAGCCCTCAGAGATCACTGAGAAGTATGGGGCAGATTCCTTGAGATTATGGGCTGCCAACAGTTCCCTTGGAAAGGATGTGCCCTTTGCATGGAAGGAGGTTGATTATAACTATAGATTTTTAAGAAAACTTTGGAATGCCTCAAGGTTTGCAAGAATGCACTTAGATGATGAAACTATAAAGAAAATTAAAGGTATTATAAAAAATTCAAAGACTGAATTAAATATTAATGGTAAAAAGGTTGAAATCAAAGGTTTATGTAATTCTATCTCTTTAAATAATCCTGTGGATCTATGGATATTAAGTAAGTTAAACAGATTAATTAAAAGAGTTAGTGAGGATCTGGAAGATTATAGGTTTAATACCATCGTAAATATACAAAAGTTTGTATGGCATGAGTTCTGCGACAACTACATTGAGATGGTAAAGTATAGGTTATACAACAAAGAGGATAGCGAAGAATCAAGGATGGACAAATTTAATTGTCAATATACCCTTTACTATGTAATAACAAATGTTCTAAAACTTTTGGCACCATTTGCTCCCCACTTTGCCCAAATAGTTGGGGATATATATGGGGTAGAGGATCTACATAATTCCTGGTGTGATATTCAGGAAAGTATGATAGAGGAGGAATATGAACATATTGGAGAATTGGCAAAGAATATAGTGGTTTCAATAAGAAGATACAAATCCAATAAGGGCCTGCCCCTAAATGAGAAATTAAAGGGTGTCGAAATATATCTAATAGATAAAAAAGAACATGAGAGGGCATTAAAGGTTGTAAGGGATATAAAGGGAGCCTTAAATATTGAGGAATTAAAGGTAGTGCATGGAAAACCAAAGTTAGAACAAAAAATCATTGAAGTTATTCCCAATAAATCCAAGATTGGCCCAGAATTTAAAAAGGATTCCAAAAGGGTTATGGACTTTATAAAAAACTCCAATGGGGAAACCATTGAAAAAATACTTAATGAGGGCCTTGAAACAGAATTTGGCCTATTAAATAAGGAGCATATAAAATCTATTAAAAGGGCCCTATTTAGTAAGGGAGAGATGGTAGAGGCCATAGATATTGAGGGAATTATTGATGGAATTGCAGTGATTAATGATAATATTAAAAATAAAAATAAATAATCCTTTTAAAACATTAAATTAAACTAAATCTAAAATAATAAAATAATTATAAATTGAAAAAAATAAAATTTAGTTATTATAAAACTTATTATCTCAAGTAAAAAAATAAAAATAATAAGGATATAAAAAACTTCTATTTTTATTAATTTTATTTAAATAATTAACTTTATATTAATCATATTCCAATTAGAGGGCAATAGTAGTTAAGTAGTTAAACACAATATCTTAACTTATGATCTTAAAATGAAATAATTTAATAAATGAATATAAACATTAAAAATAGAAATACTTTAAACCCCTCTATCTTGCCTTAGTATGAATTTCCTAATGAGCCTTTTAGGGAGAATTACCCCCTCTTCCAATGCTTGGGGGTGCTTAAGGGAATTATTTACTTTATTTATTATTTTTTATATAGGGTCTTCTTTATATTCCCATCTAAATAATTTCTAAATACTCTCCTTTTATATTAAATCTAAATCTAAATACCTTCCTCATTAAGGGGACAGAAGGAAAATGCTTATTTACAACAAATACTAAATTATAGGCGTGTA
>JAHEQB010000039.1 GCA_019561555.1 Methanothermococcus sp. SCGC AD-155-C09 | reverse complement strand
CCATAATAATTAAAATAAAAATAATATAAATATTATATAAAATATAATAAATATCATAATATGGCGTAATATACACAAATAGATAATTTAACAATAAATATAATAAACAATAAAATAATGTAAAAATCGTAAGTTATATATATTTGAAATAGGAAAGATACTTCCTATAATTAGCATATAAATATAAAGAGGTGTAGTTATGGAATCTGTTGAAAAGGCAATGGAATGTATAATAGAAAATGATGTTAAATTTTTAAGACTACAATTTGTAGATATATTGGGTGTTCCTAAAAATGTGGCATATCCTATAAAGTCTGGAGAAAAAGGGCTCGAAGAGTTAAGGGAAGTATTGACTGAGGGATTATACTTTGATGGTTCATCAATTAATGGTTTTGTATCAATAGACTGCTCTGATATGATATTAAAACCTGATATATCAACCTTGTCTGTTTTACCCTGGAGACCTACTGAAAAATCTGTAGCAAGGGTTATTTGTGATGTATATACCCCAGAGGGAAAACCCTTTGAAGGAGATCCAAGGGGTTGCTTAAAAAGAATTATGAACTCACTTAAGGAGGACATGAATGGAGACTACTATGTGGGTCCTGAACCAGAATTCTTCTTAGTAAAACCTAGCCACCATAACCCCCATGTGATGATCCCTGCTGATGATGGAGCATACTTTGACTTAGAGCCCTTGGATGATGCTCCAAATATAAGAAGGGATATAGTATTCGCCTTAGAGAACCTTGGTTTCCATGTAGAGGCTTCCCACCATGAAGTAGCACCAGGTCAGCACGAGGTAGATTTCAAATTTGATGATGCCTTAAAAACAGCAGACAGTGTAGTTACATTTAAAACTACAATAAAAATGATAGCAAAGAGATATGGACTTATGGCAACATTTATGCCAAAGCCATTCTACGGTATGAATGGTAGTGGTATGCACTGCCACCAGAGTATATGGTTAAATGGAGAGCCTACATTCTATGATGAAAATGCACCCTATAAATTAAGTGATACCTGTTTAAGTTATATTGGAGGAATATTGGAACATGCCAAGGCAATTGTGGCAATTACAAATCCAACTGTTAATTCCTATAAAAGACTTGTGCCAGGATATGAGGCTCCTGTAAATATAGCCTGGGCAAACAAAAACAGAAGTGCAATTATAAGGGTTCCTGCTGCAAGAGGCAAGGGGGCAAGAATTGAATTTAGGGCTCCTGATCCATCATGTAATCCATACTTGGCATTCACTGTAATGCTTGCTGCAGGTTTAGATGGTATTAAAAGAAAATTAAGTGCACCTGAGCCTGTTGAGAAAAACATCTTTGCCATGAGTGAAAGTGAAAAAAAGGAATTGGGAATAGAATCTGTACCATCTAACTTAAAGGAGGCCCTTGATGAGTTAGAGAACAACACAGTTTTAAAGAAGGCCCTTGGAAATCACATATTTGAAAACTTCTTAGAATTAAAATATGATGAATGGGACAGTTTCAGAACCTCAGTAACTGACTGGGAAACTA
>JAHEQB010000038.1 GCA_019561555.1 Methanothermococcus sp. SCGC AD-155-C09 | reverse complement strand
AAATAAAAAGGAGATTTTTAGAGAAAAACAGTAAAAATGAAGATACTCCATTGGAGGAATTGTCTGAATCTGAGAAGGATGAGGGTATAAAGGTGTAGTTTTAGGGGAGATATAAGAAAATAATATTATTATAAAAATAAAAATTAAAAAAATTAAAATTAATATTTAAAAAATAATAAAATATTGAGGCAATAAAATAAAAATAAATTTTTTGAAATAATACATGGAAATTAGAAACCCTATCATTTATTTTCCATATATGTTCCTAAGCACTGGGGGAGCAGGTAATCCTTTGACAGGATAGGTAATATGAACTTTATTTGTTTAAGATAGAGAAACTTAAAGTATCCCCTGATTTTATCCTCTATTATATACTATTTATGTTATAATTCAGGTTATTATTATGTTTAACTGTAGTACTTTATAATAATTTATATTCGAATGGTGATATATTGATACTTTTGGCAATACCAAATAAGGGAAGAATCTCTGAACCAGTTAATAAAATACTTGAAAAGGCTGGCTTNAAAATGACTATTAAGGGNAGAAGTTTATTTGCAAAAACCATAGATGAAAATATAAATGTAATGTTTGCCAGAGCAAGGGATATTCCAGAGTTTGTGGCAGATGGCGTGGCAGATTTAGGTATTACAGGATATGACTTAGTACTTGAAAGAGGGGTGGAGAATAGGGTAGAGTTTCTTCTTGATTTCAATTTTGGAAAGGCCAATTTAGTAATTGCTGCTCCTGAAGATTCCAATATCTCCTCCATACAGGATTTAAAGAGTGGTATGAAGATAGCAACAGAATTTCCAAATATTACAAAAAAATACTTAGAGAGTAAAAACCTAAATATGGAGATTATAGAACTTAGTGGAGCCACTGAAATAGCCCCATTTATCGGAGTTGCAGATTTAATTAGTNATCTAACCTCCACAGGCNCCACTTTAAAGTTAAATAGGTTAAAGCCCATTGATACAATAGTTTCATCCACTACAAGGCTAATTGCCAATAGGGATAGTATAAAAGATCCTAAAAAACAAAATAAGATAAATCAGATAGTTTCAGGAATAAAAAGTGTTCTATATGCTCAAACAAAAAGATTAATTATGATGAATGCCCCCAAAGAGATATTGGAGGATATTAAAAAGGTATTACCTGGAATGAGTGGCCCTACCATTTCAAAGGTTCTCTCAGATGATAGTATTGTAGCCATTCATGCTGTAATTGATGAAAGGGAGGTATTTTCTACAGTTGCTAAATTGGAGGAACTTGGGGCCAAGGATATACTTATAATACCCATTGAAAGAATACTGTAGGATTAATTTAATTTATACTTTTATTAACTCCTTATAACTAATATAGAACAGTATTAACCCAGATAATAGGGCATTTCCCAATATCATCCACATGATTATAATTTGAATCTTTGCGGCATAAAGGGGATCTACACCACTTAATATCATACCTGTCATGGCCCCTGGAATAAATATAATACCCACAGATTTTGCCATATTCATACTGGGTACAATTGAGGATTTAATTGCTACTGTCATAAAGGGCTTCAGTGCCTGAAACTCAGATGCACCTAAGGCTAAATAACCCCAAAGTACGCCTCTGTTGGATTTTATATGATCAATAATTTTATCCAATGCAATATGTACTGTATTCGTGGAATTTCCAATAGCCATGCCCATAAGGGGTATGATATACCTTGGTTCATAGGGTATTATCTTTGAAAACACCAATATGGATAGGGTCATAATAGTAATAATTAAAAAGGTTAATAGGAGATATATAAACATTTTTCTTTTATGTTTTATTCCAATTTTACTATCAACAATATATGTTGCCGTAAGAATCATTATACTTATAATTAAGTATGTAAAAGCCATACCTCCATATTTAAAAACATAAATAAGAACATAACCTAAAAATATCAATTGAATAAGTGCTAAGATGGCAGAAACTAATAATTCCCTTTCTAATTTTAATTCCTCTTTAATTGATAGTATTATGGCAATTAATATAAATATAAATCCATAAATTAATTCTATCATAAAAAACCCCTTAAATCTCTTAATTATTTATTGTACTAAATAAAAATTAATAAAATTTTTTATAATTATTTTTTCCATTTATAGATTAACACGATTAAGTGTATCTATAACCTATATTATGTTATTTTTATTTTTTATATGTTTTTAAATATTTTTTCAACAGAATAATACTAAATCAATAAAAATTAATAAAAAAAACTATTTTAAAAATTATTTATAATAAATAAAAATCCTAATTTTAAAAAATTTTATAAAAATAATTTATTAAAAAAATAAACATGTCTAAATAAAAAAATAAATAAAAGAATATAGAAACTATTATAAAAAGAAAAACATTTAAAAAATAATTAAAATAAATGAAAAATAAAAAAATATAAAGAATTAAAATAAAAATAAGAAAAAAAATAACAATATAAAAATAAATTTTCCCCTTAAATATCCTCCATATTAAAAGCANTAAAGAGATAGAACTCCTTTAAGAATATATGCCTATTTAAAAAAGTAAATTATTAATAACCATCCTACAGTACTTAGGAGCATTGGAAAAATATATAATAGAGAATTTATATTTTTTTATTATTTTTTTATATATCTTTTTAAATTTTTTTTATTTTAGTTTAATTATTATTTTTTTTAATTTTTTAAGGAAAAATAAATAAAAAGTAAAAATCCCCTCCCTACTTAGATATTCCCAAGCACTGAAAGAATAGATAATTAATAGATCTAACATTATAAAAGTTCATATACTCTAAGGTAGAAACCTAAAGTATCCTTTAATATATCTTTATTGTATCTATATTATAGATCAATTAATATTATATTTGACAATAATAAAATAAAAATTCATTGGAGAGAAAAAAATGTTTAATAAAAAGGAAATCATAGAGATGGCAAAAAAGGATTTTGAAGGGGCATGGAAAATTACAAAGAAATTAATACCCTCAAAACATATAGATAAAAGATATCCAAGAATAAAAATGGAGTATGGAAAATCCCATCCCATAATGGATACAATAGAGAGACTTAGACAAAGTTATTTAAGAATGGGGTTTGAGGAGTATATAAATCCTGTAATTGTTGATGAAAGGGATATTCATAAACAGTTTGGACCTGAAGCATTGGCAGTGTTGGATAGATGTTTTTATTTGGCAGGACTTCCAAGACCTGATGTGGGCTTAGGATATGATAAAATCCAGGAAATTGAAAAATTAGGCATAGAAATAACCTCTGAAAAAAAAGAGAATTTAAGGAGAACCCTCCATGACTATAAAAAGGGAGTACTGGATGGAGATGACTTAGTATTGGAAATTGCCAATGCCCTTGAGGTATCAAATGAGATGGGATTGAAAGTATTGGAAAACATATTCCCAGAATTTAGGGAATTGACTCCTGAGCCTTTAACTCTAACATTGAGGAGCCATATGACCTCTGGCTGGTTTATTACCCTATCCAATCTTATGGGTAAAAAATCTCTGCCCTTTAAGTTATTCTCCATAGATAGATGCTTTAGAAGGGAACAAAAGGAGGATAAAAGCCATCTTATGACCTACCACTCTGCATCCTGTGTAATGGTTGGAGAGGAGGTTTCCATAGATGATGGGATGGCTGTTGCAGAGGGATTACTCTCCCAATTTGGATTTACTAAATTTCAATTTAGACTTGACGAGAAAAAGAGTAAATACTATACCCCAGAAACCCAAACTGAGGTTTATGCCTACCATCCAAAATTAAGGGAATGGTTAGAGGTTGCTACCTTTGGAGTATATTCCCCTATTGCATTGAGTAAATATGATATAGAAGTTCCTGTTATGAATTTGGGCCTTGGCGTTGAGAGACTTGCCATGATAATATATAACTATGAGGATGTAAGAAGGATGGCCTACCCTCAATTCTACAATAGTGCATTAAGTGATAGGGATATTGCCTATAATATAAATATTGATAAAATGCCCATTACAGATGAACTTTATAATTTAGGGTTGGATCTGGCAGAGGTTTGTATATCAAACCGGGATAAATCCTCCCCTTGTGAGGTAGTACTTGAAAAAAATATAAAATTTTACAATGTGGAAAAAATAATAAGAATCACCATCTATGAGAGGGAAGAGGGCAAGAGGTTGTTGGGACCTTCCATATTAAATAAAATCTATGTCCATAACGGAAATATCTTGGGCATTCCAGAATCAAATGAAGGTATTAAGGAGGAGCATTATGTGGAACTTCTTAAAGAGGCAAAAAACCATGGAGTTTCAACAGAGATAAGATATATTGATTCAATATCCTTTAAAATTGCACATAAAATAGAGGAGGCCCTTGTATCAAATATAGATCACTTAAAAATAAGAATACCCATAGTTAGAAACCTTGGGGATGTAAATCTAAAGGTAGAGGATATGGCATTAAAATATATTATGGGTAATAATAAAATCATAGATGTTAGGGGTCCTGTCTTCCTAAATGTCGAAGTGGAGATTACTGATAAGAAGAATTAATAAATTTAATGAAAATTAATTAAAAATTTTATTATATTATCTATGATAATTATAGCCAAACACATAATAATTTAAACTATTATGGATATAGGATCACATACTTAAAGGGTTTCCTCTGGACATCCAGTGCTTAGGGATGTAGGGAGAAGGGGGTATGTTAAATGGGATTTCTACTTTTTAAGCATTTGCTTCCTTTTTATTTCTTTAAATAATTAATTTTCCATATATTTTAGGATTTGGGTTATTTTAATTTTATTTTTTTTAATTTTTAATTTTTTTAATTATTTTTATTTTTTTTATATTTAGATTATTAAGTTTAAGAAATTATGTTCTTAACTATAATAGAATTCAAAAGAATAATTCTCATGTTAATGAATATTTAGAAATAAATTAATAGATTGATATATATATATATATATATATATATATATATATATATTGGTTAAACTTATATACTTGATCATGTNCATATATATGTTGGAAGATATAAAAATAAAACCTATGTCATAACTAAAATATCTAACACTATTAAAAATAAAAGGGGGATATTATGAAAATTTCAATATATGGAGCAGGGAATCAAAAGTTTTATATGGACACATTAAAACTTCATGAAAAGCAGGGAGGGGAACCTCCCTTTAATGGAGGGGCAATGGCAATAGAATTCGCCAAGGCAGGGCATGATGTTATACTATCTGAGTCTGATAGAAGTATAATGAGCGAAGATCTCTGGAAAAAAATTGAAGAGTCTGGCGTTAATGTGGTTAATGAGGATACAGTTGCTGCAGAGCACAGTGGGATGCATATCCTAACAAGGCCATTCAGTGAAAATACCATAAAATCAATTAAAGAGATACTTCTGGAGAATATACCAAAGGATTCAACCATAGCAATTACTGATTCAACTCCCATAATAATGTTATATTCCAACATAGAAAGGGAATTGAGATTAAAAAGAAAGGATGTTGGATTAATATCCATGTGCCCAAATGCAATTCCAGGCTCTGAATTGTATTCAAGATATATTATGGGATATAAATCCCTTGATGGAGATGAATACGCCACAGAGGATCAATTCAATAAATTTGTTGATCTAATAAAAAGTATAGGGAGAGAGATTTCTATTGAACCTGTGGATGTTATACCATTAATGGCAGGATTACCTGCACATTTATCTGCTGTAACATTAAGTGGAGTTTTAAATTATTATAAAATGAAGAGTATTGTAACAGGAAACTCTGAAAAAATTTCTGAAAGGGAAGTATTATACATACTACAGGGATTAGCCTCAATACTGGAAACCTCTGGAATTAGTGGGCTTTTAAAGGCCTTAGATGTTGACATATTCATTGAAGATGCAAAAGCAAGTGTATTATTGGAGGAACAGAAAGATCTTGAATCTGCAATATATGTACTATCCAATTTAAATGGGGAATTTACAAAAGAAATAGGGGAGAGTGAAATAAAACCAGTTAGTATTGTAGCCTCCCAGGCATTAGTGGAAGAGATTAGAAGGACCATAGGAGGCAGTGCTGCAGATGGTATGATAAGTAGATGTAAAAAAAAATTTCTTACTTGATTAAACAATAAATTAAAATGTATAAATGTTAGTAATTTATATAATTTATTATTTTATTTATAGTCAAAAGTATAATATCTTAAACTTATAGTTTATAATAAACCTAAAAACTATTTATACTAAAATCTATAAAAAATTAAAAATAATAAGTAAAATAAAATAATAATTAAAGATTTTAAAATATATATTTAAAAAAGAATAAATACACTAAAAAAAATAGAAAATAAATAGAGAATAAAAATATATACTCAAGAATAGTAAATACATAAAATTATATTCAAGAACATAAATTTTAAACTTTTAATTTATGATAAAAAATAGTATAATGATTATTAAAAGAATAAAATTTTATATATTTCTTATTTTCCCTTAATATTCTATAGTTTTAAATTATCTATTTTTATTTTAATATATTTTATTTTTTATTTATTAAATTTTTTTAATAATTTATTTTTTAGGTTTTTTTAAAATTAGGATTTTCTTATTTAGTATAAATAGTTTTGTTTAAAAATAAAAATCCTACATTATTCTCTTTAATACTCTAAGCACCAAGGGGACAACTAATCCTTTAAAAGGATATGCCTTATAAAAGTTATAAAAGACAGAACTTAAAGTATCGTATATTTTATTCCCTTTTATTGTTATATATAAGCCATAGTTTATGAAGTTTATATATTGACTATATAATATAACTTTCATAATATATCCTTTATTATTTATTTTTTTTAAGTACTATAAAATCTTTTATTTTTTATTTTTATCTTAATTATTTTATTTTTTTATTTTTTTGATTATTTAATATTTTTTAATTTTTTATTTATTTTAACTTCCCAAATATTCTTGAATCTTCTCTGCAAGGGTTTCATAGGTCCATTTTAATTTATTCCTATCCTTCTCTAAAAGGGTAGATCTAAATCCATACAATGGACTATTGAAGGAGGACATTGGTACCATACATATACCTGAAGATGCCAATAGATGATAAATAAATCTCACATCCCAAGGTTTTCCATTAGATACTCCATCAATGTATTTTTTGAGATCCTTATTCTCTATTTTTAACCTTTGATTGCCATTTAATTTATTACTATCAAATGCCACTCCCATATAGAATGCCCCGTATGTTTTATTTACAATTAGGCCTTCAATAGGTTTTAATTTTTTGTAGGCAATGTTAGAGGCCCATTCATAGTGTTTTTTTCTCTCATCCAAATACCTGTAAAATCTTTGATCTCCCATAACCTTAGGAATAACCTTTTGTGGCAATGTTGTAGAGCATACCTCTATCATCTTAAACTTACATATGCCATCTATATACTTTTTAAATACTTCATCCTTATCAACATTGTATATCTCTACCCAACCACATCTCGCACCAGGCCAGGGAAATTCTTTGGATATTCCCTTTAAGGATATACCACATACATCATCAATAACCTCAGATAGATAAATGTGTTTTTTACCATTATATACTAAATGATGATATATCTCATCACATAGAATAAAGAGATCATATTCATTGGCAATATCCACTATCTCCTCCAATATCTTTTTTGGATAAACTGCACTTGTGGGGTTTCCAGGATTTATTACAAGTATTCCAGATACTGCTGGATTGTACTTAACCTTATTCCTAAGATCATCTAAGTCAGGATACCAATTATTATTCTCATCTGTTAGATACATTAAAGGATGGCATTTGGCATGTAATCCCTCTGCAGAGGAATGGGTAGGATATGCAGGAGAGGGGCCTATAATCCTGGATTCCTTTCTTAACAATCCATATATTTTTGTAATGGCATCTCCAAGGCCATTGAAGAATATAATATCTTCAGAGGTTATTTGGGTACCATTTTTTTTTATTATTCTCCTCTGCAAGGAATTCTCTGGTCTCTAAAAGTCCCTTTGTTGGACAGTATATGTAGGATTCATCCTCCATAATGGTTTCTGAGATAATCTCCTTTATCCACTGGGGTATCCTTTCTCCTTTTATTATGGGATCTCCAATATTTTCCCAGGTTATATCTATACCATAACTCTCTACCTTTCTTGCAACTTCCACTATTTCCCTTATTTCATAGGTAAGTTCAGTGGCTCCCTCATGCATTATATTTGTTCTCATTTTTACCACAGATTTATTTATTTTCTGGTTTTTAATATTATTTTAATTAAATAATGTATTTTAATAATATAGTGTTTTAATAGAACTCTATTTTAATTATTAATTTATTATTAAAATCCTAATTTTATAGCAATATGGAAAATGATGTTATAGTATATAATAATTTCTATTAGGGTATTTTCCTTGTATTGACATAATACCGCGGTATTATAAGTAATAATAGGTTATGGAAAAAATAATAATAATTAAAAAAAATAAAAAAATAAAATTATAAAATAAAATATAAAATTAAATATAAAAAAATTATAATTAAATGCACAACATTAATTTAAATTTAGTATAAATAATAATAAAATAATAAAAATAATAAAACAATCTAAAAAAATAACAGAATATAGAAAATATAACTAATATAAACTTTATTCCTTAAATAAGGAATAATGGGGATAAAACATAAACAGTAAAGATAATACTACTTTACCTTAAACATAATTACTTTTTTATGTATTTACTCCCTTTTTATATATTTAATAATTTTATTTTGGTTTTAATTACTTCGTTATTTTTCTATTTATTTTAATTATTTTTTAATTTAAATTTATTAATAATAAATTTTTTTAATTTTATAATAAAACACATAATATTTTAAACTTATTATAGGTATAGTAATTCTAATACTTAATGGATTTCTCTGCACTTCCAGTGCTTAGATGTGTAAAGGAGGAGGATAGTGGTAGGGAATTTATATTTTTTAAGCATTTATTTTCTTTATATCTTTAATTAATATAGAATTTCTATTTTTTAAGTATTTGTTTTAAGTATTACTTTTCTTTATTTTTTTAAATATTTTATTCCTCTATCTTAAGAATTTGGATTATTTTATTTTTTTTAATTTATAGACAAGCACATAATAATTTAAACCTATTATGGGTATAGTATCTATACTTAAAGGGTTTCCTCTGACATCCAGTGCTTAGGGGTGTAGGGGGGAGGATATTGGCAGAACTTTTGCTTTTTTAGTATTTATTTTCTTTATATTTTCTTTATGTCTTTAATTAAATATTGATATTGCTTTTTTTTAAATACTTAATTTTTCCCTATATCTTAGGATTTAGGTTATTTTAATTATTAATTTTTTTAATATTTTTTTATTTATTTTTATTTTTTATATTTAGATTATAGTTTAAGAAATTATGTTTTTAACTATAAATTTATTAATAAAATTTTTTTTATCCTATTTTTAAATTTTAATTTTTTATTTATTTTTTATAATTTTTTTGAATTTTTAATGAAAATTAAAGTTTATACCTCACTCTTTTTTAATTATTCTAATGGAAACTAAGTTATAATCATACTAATAATGTATTTATATATAAATTTAATAATTTATTAATAAATAGAAAATTTATCAATCCATTTAAAATAAATTTTAATGTCTGAATCCTACAATTTACACTATTGGTGAGTATAATGGTTCAACTATCTGAGATTCATTTAAAAAATTTTAAATCATTTAAAAATGCCAAATTAAAAATACCTCCTGGATTTACTGCCATAATGGGTCCAAATGGCTCTGGGAAATCCAATATTATTGACGGTATCTGTTTTGTACTTGGAAAAACCTCTGCAAAATCCCTAAGGGCTGGAAGATTTAATGAATTAATTACCTACCACAAAAATAAAAGGGCGGAATATGCTGAGGTAATATTACTATTTGACAATAGGGACAGAAAAATACCCATAGATTCTGATAGAGTGGGGATTTCTAGAAAAGTAAAATTAAAGGGGGATAACAACTATTATTTAATATGGTATGAAGAAGAAGGGAAAAAAACAGATGGGAAAGGAAGTGATAGGGATAATAACCTAAAAGACGATGATAATAAAGATAATAAAGATAAAGATAATAATAAAGATAATAAAGATAAAGATAATAATAAAGATAATAAAGATAAAGATAATAATAAAGATAATAAAGATAAAGATAATAATAAAGATAATAAAGATAAAGATAATAATAAAGATAATAAAGATAAAGAT
>JAHEQB010000037.1 GCA_019561555.1 Methanothermococcus sp. SCGC AD-155-C09 | reverse complement strand
TCTATAAAACTTTTAGAATATGTTAGTATATGGAGTTTTTTCAGAACCATATTAATTATTTCTTCCATTCCATAAGGAGATAGTCTTTTCTCCCAGAAGTGTAGGACAGAGTGATAATTCTCACTCCGAGAATTTATTTACTCTTATCTCTGGAGATCTTAAGGATAGCTTTTCGAATTCTTTTATAATCAATGCCTTTATTAATATCTTTATATCGTGAACCTTCTTTTATTATGCCCATAGATTCAAAAGGTACATTAATCCAGTCAAATACCTCTAAAATTAATTTTATGTCGTAATTTCTAGTATCCCATCTCTTTAACATACTATTATTATTGGCAATATTTTAAATATATACTTTACTATTAATAAGTATTGAAGTTATATGTTAGACACACTCCTACTGGGTTCATAATATTTATATAGGTTATTATTTATATTATTTTTGATGGGAAGTAGGGTTTATTTGTTAAATTAATTCATTTTTATATTAATCCAAAATTTTATTATGCTATCACATTATAACTAAAACAGGGGGACTATGAGTATTTTAGAATTATTAAGTATAACCTATTTTGGAAATACACTATATAATTATGTTATGTTTTTATTGTTTGTTTTTGTGGGTATTATTATAACAAAGATATATAGATATATTATTAAAAATCATATAAAAAAATTGATAAAAAAATCAAAAGCCAAGTTCGATGATATATTTTTAGATGCTGCGCAATTTCCAGGTATGATATTAATACTTACTGGATTTATTTATTTTGGATTGAAATTTTTAATTCTTCCAAATAATATTGATATTATATTAGATGAGGCCATTAAAGTTATTGTAATATTATGTGGTACTTGGTTTGCACTTAATTTTTTAGATGATGCAATAGAGTATTATGTACTGCCTATTGTAGAAAAATCAGATACTAAATTTGATGATCAATTAATATCTCCCTTGAGAAGGTTGTTAAAATTACTTATTGTAATATTAGGGATATTAACTGCACTTAATACTATTGGATACAATATAACTGCACTTTTAGCAGGATTGGGTATTGGTGGTTTGGCTGTTGCACTTGCAGCTCAGGATACTGTTAAAAACTTTATTGCAGGCATTTTAATATTTGTAGATAAGCCCTTTAAAATAAATGATTGGATTAAGTTCGAGGGTGGAGAGGGGATAGTTGAGGATATAGGTATAAGAAGTACTAAAATAAGAACCTTTGGGGATAGTTTAATAATTGTTCCAAATGCCAATCTTTTAAGTGCAAATATTGAGAATTTTTCTGAGATGAGAAAGAGAAGGGTTTTGATAGATGTGGGATTAACATACAATACATCTGTGGAAAAGTTAAATAAGGCTAAGGAAATTATTAAAGATATAATAGATAATCATCATGGTACATTGCCGCCAGTTAGGGTTACATTTAAAAGATTTGGTAGTTTTTCTTTGGATATTAGGGTAGAGTATTTTATTAGAAATTTTGGATTTGATTACTATTTAAATACCATAGATGAGATAAATCTTAAAATTAAAGAGGAATTTGAAAGGGAAGGTATAGAAATGGCATTTCCAACTCAAACTGTATATGTTAAAAATGGTGATAATAATTATAGTTAAGACATAATCTCTTAAATAAATATCTATGATATATAAAAATAAGAAAATAATTTAAAAAAATTAAAAATAAAATTAAGATTAACTTAAAAAAATAATAAAATATAATCTAATCCTATAAAGATAAAAAAGGAAAAAATTATTTAAAGATATAAAGAAAATCAAATACTTAAGAATATAAAAGAAAGAGGATAAATACTTAAAGACATAAGGAAAAATAAAAAAGTAGTAGAAATTCCCCACCAATCCTCCTTCTCTTCTATCCTAAGCACTGGAGGTGCAGAGAAAACCCTTTAAGTATTAGGATTACTATATCCATAATAAGTTTAAAACATTATGTTTTACAATAGTAAAAATAAAAAATAAAAAAAATAAAAATAATAATAAAAATAAAAAAATAGATTTATTATCTAAGAAATAATAAAAAATAATAAAAAATAAAAAGTAAAAGATTTTAAAATATATACTTAAAAGGAAGAATTGCATAGATTTTAGAAATTCTAAAGCCATCTCTTTATTCCTAAGCACTGGGAAAAAGAGTAAATTCTCCCAAAGGAGGGCATTATAACTTAGGTTAAGGTTAAAGTATTGAACTTGAAATACCCTCACCATTAATATTTTATCCTATATTAATGTAAAATTAAAAATAAATTTTAAAAAGGGTGAAAAATATGAGTATAATTCCTAAGGAAGAAATTCTAGAGATATTCCATAATTACAACAGAGATGAAATAACAATTGTCACACTGGGAAGCCATACCTCTCTACATATATTAAAGGGGGCTAAGTTAGAGGGATTTTCAACAGGAGTTATTACCACAGAGGACAGGGATGTGCCCTATAAGAGATTCAATGTGGCAGATAAATACCTATATGTAGATAATTTTTCAGATATATCTAAGAATGAAATACAGGAGCAATTAAGGGAAATGAATGCCATAGTAATACCCCATGGCTCTTTTATTGCCTACTGTGGATTGGATAAGGTAGAAAGGGATTTTAAGGTACCAATGTTTGGAAATAGAAAAATATTAAGATGGGAATCTGAAAGGGATTTGGAGGGAAGACTTTTAAGGGAGAGTGGTTTAAGAATTCCCAAAAAATACAATAGTCCTGAAGAGATTGATGGGCCAGTAATTGTTAAATTCCCAGGGGCAAGAGGGGGAAAAGGCTATTTCCCATGTTCCACAACTGAGGAATTTTGGAAAAAAATAGAAATTTTTAAGGATAAGGGCATATTATCAAAGGAGGATGTTAATAATGCCCATATAGAGGAATATGTTGTAGGGGCAAATTATTGCATACATTATTTTTATTCTCCATTGAAGGATACTGTGGAATTAATGGGAATAGATCGTAGGTATGAAAGTAATATTGATGGACTTGTTAGAGTACCAGCAAAGGATCAATTGGGACTTAATGTGGATCCTTCCTATGTAATTACAGGTAATTTTCCAGTAGTTATAAGGGAAAGCCTTCTCCCAAAGGTTTTTGAAATGGGGGATAGATTGGTGGCAAAGGCCAGTGAAATTATACCCCCTGGAATGATAGGCCCCTTCTGCCTTCAAACCCTATGCAATGAGAATTTAGAGTTAGTAGTATTTGAAATGAGTGCAAGAATAGATGGGGGAACTAACTCCTTTATGAATGGTAGTCCCTACTCCTATTTATATCATGGAGAACCCCTTAGTATGGGCCAAAGAATAGCAAGGGAAATTAAAATGGCATTGGATATTAACATGATGGAAAAAATAATATCTTAAAAATATTTGTTATTAATTTTTATTAGTTAATATTTCCTTTAATTTATTATTTTCATCCTTTAACATATTGTATATTTTTATATATGGCTCAGCATTTAATCCATTTTCCTCAATGGAGGTTATAAGTTCCTCAAAGTGTTCTTCAGTATGTTTTAAAGTATGTAGTAATTTTTTTATTTTTCTTTCCCTTTCACTTATCTCCATAGTATCACCTGCTTTATTATATTTTTTTACTTTATTGTATATGTTTATTATGGACTTCATTATTTATATTAATAACTCCTACTAATTCTACTACATTTTAACACCCATTAATAAAAACACTATAAGAATTATTAAAAAAGAATAAAAAATAAAGTAATAATTAAAATAAAATAGAATAATAAGATTTTAAAATACTTAGAAAGGGAGAATCTCACAAGAAGTAAAAAACCCATATTATTCCCTTAGACGCTCCTAAGCACTGAAAGTGCAGGGAAAACCCTTTAAGTATATATAGGATTACTATATTATAATAATCTTAAAATGTTATGTGTTTTACTATAATCTAAGATAAATGGACTTAAAGTATCTCTCTTTGTTAATGTTTTATTCTTTTTATTATTTTTGATCATTTTTATTGCTTTAGGTTTGTTTTTAGATTATAGGTTGATTTTATGTATTCGACTATACTTTATTTTTTTAATTATTTTTTTATTATAATATTTAATTTTTTATATTTTTTTACTTAGGCAATAAATTTTATTTTTTAATTATATGGCCTATAAATTTTTATATTATATTCCCATATATCATTTTAAATATTATTTTAATAATTTTTATTTAAGTTCCCATAATATATTTATTACTATTTTATTTTATTATTATGTTAATATTGGTGATGTTATGATATCCAAGAGATGTTTAAATATGGAATCTTCGGAAATAAGAAAAATATTTAATATGGCCCCAAAGGATTCCATAAATTTAGGAATAGGGGAACCAGATTTTACCACTCCTCAACATATAATAGATGCTGCAAAAAAAGCCCTTGATGAGGGAAAAACCCATTATACTCCAAATAATGGAATAATAGAACTTAGAGAAAGTATAAGTAATAGATTAAAAAGGGATTATAATCTTGATGTAAATCCAAATAACATTATAATCACATGTGGAGCCTCTGAAGGATTAATGCTATCATTAATGACCTTAATAGATAGAGGAGATGAAGTTTTAATAATGGATCCAACCTTTGTATCCTATAAAGGTCTTGTTCAACTATGTGAGGCTAAACCAATAGGTATAAAACTTAATGAGGACTTCAGTATAAATTTAGAGGCTATAAAGGACAGTATTACCAATAAGACAAAATGTATTATTATAAATTCCCCCTCAAATCCCACTGGAAGGGTAATGGATAAGGGGGAGATAAAGGGACTATGTGATATAGCAGAGGATAGAAATATCCTTATTATATCTGATGAGGTATATGATAAAATAATTTATGATAAAAAACACCACTCCCCTATGAAATATACTGATAATTCCATAATTGTCAATGGATTCTCTAAAACCTATGCCATGACTGGTTGGAGGGTAGGATATGTTGCCCTAAATGATAATTTAAATAATAGATATAATATAGTAGAAAACATGATAAAAATTCATCAGTACTCCTTTGCATGTGCCACATCCTTTGCCCAATATGGGGCATTGGAGGCATTAAATGGAAGTCAGGATTGTGTATATAATATGGTTAAGGAGTTTAAAAGAAGAAGGGATCTATTGGTTAAGGGATTAAAGGATATATTTAAAGTATATAAGCCCGAGGGAGCATTTTATCTATTTCCAAACACAAAAGAACATGGAGAGGGCCTGGAAGTTTTTAAAAGGTTATTGGAGCATAATATAATATCTGTTCCAGGGATAGCCTTTGGAGAAGGAGGCCAATATAATGTTAGGTTCTCCTATGCCACAAAATATGAGGATATAGAAAGGGCTGTGGATATAATAAAGGAAATATTTTAAAGGGAGATGGAAATGATAATAAAAATAAAATCAAAGATCAAACCTACAGAAGATGAAAAAAAGGTTATTAAGGCAATAAAAAATATATTCAGAGATGCAGATATTAGTATATTTGAAAATAATACTCTTATTGGAGAGTCAAAGGATATAGATAGATTTAAAGAACTTCTTAGGAGTCAGGCCATATTGGATACTGGAAGAATGGTCCTTGAAAGGGGTATCCTAGGAAATTCCACAAAATTTATTATAAATAAGCAGGCTGCATATTCAGGCCTTTTAAATTTTGATAGGGACATACATGGAGGAATATTTGTTAAAATAATATGTGAGGAAAATGAGAATATACTATCCTTAATAAAGGAAATAGCACCTAAAACAAAGGATGGAAAAATAATTAGTGAAGAGGAAGATGAATTTTAACTTTAAACTTTTCTTCCATTATTAATAGTTAAAACAGAAAAATAAAAATAAAAAATATAATTAAAATATAGTCAAGAACATAATTTCTTAAACCCAATATTTATAATATAAAAAAATAAAAATAAAAAAATAATAAAAAATTAAAAAAATAAAATAATCTAAAAAAATAGCAAAATATCCTAAATCAAAGATATAAGGAAAAAATTAAAGGAATATAAAAGAAAATAAATACTTAAAAAGTAGAAATTCCATATCCCTATCCTCCCCCCTCCTACACTCCTAAGCACTGGAAGTGCAGAGGAAACCCTTTAAGTATAGTGTTACTATATAATAAGTTTAAAATATTATGTGTTTTACTATAATAATTATTAATAATAAATAAAAAATTAAAAATAATTTAAAATAATAAAAAATAAAACTGCACTAGACTCTTGAACAAAGCCGAGGACTGCATTAAAAACTATGATGGCAAAAATCAGAGCGAATCATTCCCCTCTCCGAGCACTGCACTTATTCCCGCCGCTATCAGCAGAACAAATAAAGGGATCCTTCATCTGGCGTAGGAAAATTTTTAGGAGGTTATCCCCTAACCAGCCTCTATGCTTTTTTCATCATATTTTTTTATCTGTTCTTTCGCATCCCTCTCTGAAATCTCCTTCTCTATGTCCATTTTGGGCTCTGCAGTAGATTCTTTACGTCCCCTGCCCATCACACACCCACAGTAAATAATAGCAACCTCTCTTTTAATTCTTGGTCTTTTCTTTCTCCCCATGTTGTTTTTCCATAACCTTTTTATATATCTCCTCTATCTCCCCCAAATGATGAGCAGCTATGGCTATCCTAACATCTTTCACCCCCTTCCACCGTTTGATTGCCTTTACTGATCTGCTGATCAACCTTTTCCTTATTTCCATCTCAGCAAATTCCAAAACATCCGTTGGAGTGCATATATTTTTATGCAGATTGAGGATCGTTCTAAGGATTTCTTTGTCCTTCATCCATCTCATTTTTAGAGAATATATTAAAAGCCAGTATCCTCTGGTGGTATCTTTTATTATGCTATTTGCTGAAGTTTTTCTGAAGTATTTATAATTTAATGCTTTTTTTGCCATCATTGCTCCGTGTTTTACATCTCCCCAGATAATATATGTATATAGCATATATGCAGGAATTTCTGACAATATTTCGTAAAACACATCTGCAATCTTTAGCGTTACTGGCGTTTGTATAAAGTATTCCTTTACTTTGTTGATCTCGTCCATCGTCCTTTTATCTTGAACCTCATTATCCTTTAAAGAATCCTCTAACTCTTTTGCCTTTTTAAGCATCTCTTTGAACTTCTCAGGATCCTTTTGCCATGTTTTGAGCATACTTTTCAAAGCATTGCATGTGTTGTTTAACAATTCTCTTCTTGCTTGTTTGAGTGGATTGTCTGCGCTCATGTGCTTTTTGTGTTTCTCGATCTCCTTGAGCATTTCTTTTGTTTCTTCCCATTCCATATACCTTTCTCGCCGCTTTTTCTTTGTTCCATAAAATTTATCCAGATAATCTGACCTATGGAACAATTCGTGTGCAATGGCGCCGGAGAAGAAATCTTTTCCGAATTTATACTCGCATCTGTTGGAAATGTATATTTCACCAGTGTCTACACTAAAAGCCCCGCCTGATTTCAACATTCGCTGATGCCCCACTCCCTTGTCATTTGCAGAGATATGTGGGTTTACTCCAAATTCTTTCAACCACTGGATTGCTTTATTAATCCGTGCCCTTTTGGATCTCCTCTTCAACTTTCTTTTGTAATATTTCATATTTTTTCCTCCTGAAACTCAATCAATCTTTTTTTTCCTTTTTTTCTTTTGAGTATCTCCTCTATCCTCCTCCAAATGATGCACAACTATGGCCGTAACTAACATCTTTCTTTCCTTCCAATAATTTACCATCTTCGCCGACCTACTGATCACCCCTTTCTCCTTTTCCATTATCGCAAATTCGAAAAACATCTATTGGAGAGTATGTATTTTTATGCAGACTGAGGATCGTCCTAAGGATTTCTTTATATCTCATCCTTTTCTTCTTTAGGAAATGCATTAATACTTTAACCTTGGCAATTTTTCCCATAAAATTATAGTAAAACAAATAACATTTTAAACTTATTATAGATGCAGTAATTCTAATATTTAAAGGATCCTCCCTACACTTCCAGTGCTTAGGAGTGTAGGAGGAAGAGGGTAATAACTGTAGAATTTCTATTCTTTAAGTTTTATTTTTCCTTATATCTTTAAGTATTTTATTTTTTTCCTATTGTCTTAAGACTTAAATTAATTTTATTATTTTTTTAGATTTTATTTTAATATATAATGGGAATTAAGGTTTATTTATAATATTTTTTATAGTTTTTTTATATATTGAAATTTTAATAGTTTTTATATTCTTTATTTTAATAAAATATATATACCCTATAAAATAAATAATTGCATATAAAGGAAATATAAATAACTTAGGTGAGATTATGGTTTCAAAATATGTAGTTAGAGATATTATGTCCAGAGGTATTTTTGAAATATCATTGGATACAAGTATATCCGAGGCCGCCAAAATAATGGGCGAGAATAATATATCCTCCTTAGTGATTTCCGATGATGATGGCATATATTGGGGAATTATTACCACCATGGATATTTTAAAACATTATACAGAAAACTTAGATGAATTAAAGGCAAAGGATATAATGGTCTCCAAATTGATTACCATTGAACCCCTTGCACCATTAGAAAAGGCTGCCTCAATTATGGCTGAAAATAAAATACATCATCTTTATGTACTATCTGAACTTAGAGAGGATAAAATAATTGGTGTGATTAGTTCAGATGATCTTATAAAGGCCCTTAATAAATGAAATATTAATAAATTATAATTTTTTAAAAAATAAAAAAATAATATTAAAAAAATATTATAAAAAAATAAAATATTTAAATTCAAGGGATAATAACAGTTATGGTGGAATAGTGAGCAAAGTTAGGGACATAAACTTAGCACCTGAAGGAGAATTAAAAATGGAATGGGCCAAAAGACACATGCCAGTGTTAAACTTAATAAGGGAAGAATTCAAGGTAGAAAAACCCTTTAAAGGTATTACCATAGGTATGGCCCTACACCTTGAGGCCAAAACAGGAATATTGGCTGAAACATTAATGGAGGGAGGGGCCAAAATTGCCATTACAGGATGCAATCCCCTATCAACTCAGGATGATGTGGCAGCCGCCTGTGTAAAAAAGGGAATGAATGTGTATGCTTGGAGAGGAGAAACTAACGAGGAATACTATGAGAATTTAAATAAGGTTTTAGATTACAATCCAGATATTATAATAGATGATGGAGCCGATTTAATATTTTTATTACATACCCAAAGAAGGGAACTTCTGGATAATATAATGGGAGGATGCGAGGAAACTACAACAGGGGTAATAAGATTAAAGGCAATGGCTGAAGAGGGATCCCTCAAATTCCCAGTAATAAATGTAAATGATGCCCATACAAAGTATCTCTTTGATAATAGATATGGGACTGGACAAAGTGCCATAGATGGTATTTTAAGAACAACCAATCTTTTAATTGCTGGAAAAAATGTGGTGGTGGCGGGATATGGATGGTGTGGTAGAGGAGTGGCCATGAGGGCATCAGGAATGGGAGCAAGTGTAATAGTAACAGAGGTAAATCCCATCAGGGCCTTAGAGGCCAAAATGGATGGATTTAGGGTAATGAAAATGGAGGATGCTGCCAAAATAGGAGATATATTTATTACCACAACAGGATGTAAGGATGTAATAAATGCAGGGCATATGTTAATTATGAAGGATGGGGCAATACTTGCAAATGCAGGGCACTTTGACAATGAGATAAATAAAGAGGATTTATTAAGTATTTCCAAGGACTATAAGGTTGTTAGATTCAACATTGAGGAGTATGATTTAGGGAATAAAAAATTATATCTTCTTGGAGAGGGAAGATTGGTTAATTTAGCATGTGGAGATGGCCATCCCTGTGAGGTTATGGACATGAGTTTTGCAAATCAGGCCCTTAGTGCCAAGTACATAAGGGATAATCATGAAAACTTAGAAAATAGAGTATATAGTATTCCCTATGAGCAAGATTTAAGAATAGCCTCATTGAAGTTGAAATCTATGGGTGTTGAAATTGATGAACTTACCCTTGAGCAGAGAAAGTATCTAAGTGATTGGAGAGAGGGCACTTAAAAATTTAATGATTACCTTCTTTTTTATGTCCCCATAGTACATATTTTGCAACTTCAATTACAACATCCAATATTTTTTTTGTGGTTATATGGGAACATGCATCAGCATGATACTCAATATCTATATACTCCTCAATGATTTTGGCATTCTTTTTTGCCAATTGAATGGCAATTAGATGCTCTACACTATAGCCATCACCATAATACATATCCCTTAAAAATTCACCTTTAATAATTCTAAATCCACATTGAATATCCTTAAAAAAATATATCCTACCAACATATACTGAGATAATTATGGACATTATAATACTGGCCAAATAGTTGGATATTTGCCTATGGAAGGGGATGGAGGAATATTTTCTTATGCCAAAGATGGCATCTCCATTATGTTTCTTTAACTTTTTAAACATCTTAGGAATATCCTTTGGTTTATGTTGATAATCTCCATCCATATATACAACATATTCATAATTTAATTTTAATGCCAATTCTGTTCCATCCCTAATGGCCTTTGATTTTCCCTCATTTTTATTTTTAAATAAGGTATATATTTTATTTTTAGTGGAAGGATTGTCCATGTATTTTTTAATAATTTTCTTGGTATTATCATTACTTCCATCATCCACTATTAATATATCAATAGGTATATTTTTTAAATCATCTAAAATCCTTAATATATTCTTTTCTTCATTGTATGTTGGTATTACTACAATGGATTTATTCATAGTAAGTCCTCAGGAGTATGTAATAAAATAAAAAAATAAAATTTTTAAATATATTTTATAAAAAAAATTAAAATAGTATAAAAAAATTAAATGAATTGTAAATAATGCTTTTAATATTAAATTACATAGTATATATGTATATAAGTAGTAATGCAATAACAATTCCAGAAACTAGGCCTAATATAATATACAACATATAATTTGTTGAATCTTTATTCTGTATAATTTCTTTATTGTCTGTTATATTATCTTTATCAATGATGGTACTTCCATTGATAGCAGGAAGAGTTGCCTCTTCCTCTTCCATAATATCTATTTTTTCCTCAGTATAATTTACTTCATCAGATCTATTTTCCTCTATATCATCAGACATATTATCCCCTATGATTTTCTCAGTACGGTTTTCTAAGACACTTATATTTATTGTGTCATTAGTGGCATTATGTAGTATTTCAACCTGCTTCTTATGGGAAAATGCCATTTCACTTTCATTGACCCTATATATTTTATATATTTTTATATAACTCATTGGAATATCTCTTAATGTATATTTAATATCTACTATTATTGGATACTCATCCATACTATCATTTATTATGCGGCCTGTAATATTTATGTAATATATACTATTCTCTTCAATATATGGCACATATGTTGAATTCCTTTCAAATAATATTCCATTGCTCTTTAAATTCATTGCAAAGTTATAAATGGGGAATTTACTTTTCAATGCATAGTTTAGTGATACTTTAGAGGTACTTTGGTTTATATATTCAGGATATATATTTATGGATTCATAGCCATAACATAACATTGGAGATAGTAGTAAAGCAATTAGAAATATTATTTTTTTCATGTTATCCCCTGCCATCCTTTTTTTATGTAAACCCCCTGTTATGATTTATATTAAATAAAATTTTTTAAGTATATAGTTTTATGTAATATAATTAAATTATAAATGTGATAAGTATATATATTTTTGCCCTGTCCACATAAAATAAACATATATATAACAATTACATAAAATACTATTATGCTAAGAATAAAGAATATTGTAGAGAGATTAAAAATCTTTAAGAGGAACAAAATACCTATAGAAATAAAAACACTTGCCATCACAACCTACATTCAAACATCCTCAATAAGGAGAATTGCTAGAATCATTTTTAGAATCAATGTTCTAAAAAGTCTTAATTAGGGTTCAGTGTTTTCTTCTCTGAAGGGAGATAAAGATCTTTTTCTGCTCTATTACTGCTAAGAATTCTGTTAGAAACTGGAATTTCTTTTGTAAGTTTTTTTTCTGTACTATAATAACTGATGTGGTGTTTATGTTAAAGTGGACAAGTTCAAAATATAACATATAATAATTTTTTAATTATTTTTATTATCCCTTTTAATTATTCTTTCTATATATAAAAATACAACTGTAAAAATAAATAGGGAGGATATTAATGTTCCATAGGCTCCTCCTATAATACCCATGTTTTTAACAAAGATATAATTTAAAATACCATTTAAAAGGACTCCAATTAAAAGAATATACAAAGGTATTTTGGCATATCCCAAACCTTGGAGTGAAGAAGTGCATATAGTATAGGAACTCATAAAACCTGCTGAAATTGAAAGTATTTTTAGTGATAGGGAGGCTCTGTAATCATCTATCCCAAAGAATATCATTAAAACCTCCCTTGAGAATATAAACATTACTGCAAGGACTGGTACTATTAAAATTAAATTTATTAGAAGGGCTCTTTTAATATTCTTAAAATCCTTTGTCTTAGCCATTCTTGGCAATAGGGGTATGGCTATTGCAGAGGCAAATAAAAAAACTCCACGGGATAATAGGGATGGGTATCCATATATACCGTTATCCTGGGCTCCCAATAGGGACATTATGATTATACTATCCAGATCATTTAAAAGACGATATGATGCACTTCCCAAGGCTATTGGTATAGCATAGAGTAGTATTTCTTTAATTAACTCTTTTTTCTCTTTAATATTATTTAAAGTGTCCCTTATGGAGGTATTAACATTTAAATGCTTTTTTAAGAGATGGAACCCAAATACTCCTCCAAGGAGATAGGCAAGGGATATGGATAGTATGGTCCCTAAAACTCCCAAATATATTGAAAGTACTACCACAAGGGGTATTTTAAAAGAGTGCTCAACTATCCAAGTTTTTGAGAGGTCCTTTATTTTTAATATTCCCTGTAAGGCTCCTCTACTCCAAGATAGGAATGAAGAGGATAGCACTGCCACTCCCACAACTATGTAGAGTGTTGTATCTATATTACTATAACCTCCTCCAAGTATGTACTTCAATAGAACTATAAAAATAGCTCCCAAGGTTGAAAAAAATACCATTATAACTAACACAGAAAAAATCCAATCATGTTCCTTTGCATTGGAGTATTCAGAGATATACTTTGCCATTGATGGGGCAATCCCTGAACAAAAAAATATAGTTACAGTATCCATCAGAGGCAAAAGTCCCCTGAGGATCCCAAAACCTTCTGTACCAAGAATAAGGGCAGTTATAAAATAAAAAAGGTAGGCCATCCCCTTGGAATAGATATTGGAAAATACCATATAGGCACTATCTTTAATTAAGTGGTCCTTTTTTAAATTTTTCAATTTTCCAAAGGGAAGAGGGTTTTTTATCATAGTTTCCCAAAAAATAAAAATAATTATAATTAAAATTAATAACAATACCAATAATCATCTTAAATTTGTTTCTCAATGTATTTTAAAATAAAAAATATTAAAAAATTAAAAAATAAATAAAATTAAAGTAATAAAATGATAAATAATATAATTTAAAAAATTTATATTGATAATAGAGAGAATACTTTAAGTCCCTATCTTAGATTAATATAATATTTTATAATGATTTTCCTATTAAAGAACTGCCTTTTTTCCAGTGCTTAGGAGCACCTAAGGTAATGATAGGATTTTTACTTTTAATTATTCCTTTTCAAGTATTTTAATAATTTTAAGATTTTCTATTTTATTTTAACCATCTCTATTTTTTATTTTTTAAATATTATTTTAATTTTTTAATTTCTTATAATCTAGCATATAATTTTTTAAATTTAACTTATAATATAAAAAAGTATAATAAAAAAGGATAAAATATTAATAAAGAGAATTTTACAGTAATATGCCTTTACCCTAAACTAAGGATCATAATACCACTGTTAAAGGGATCTTGCCTGCTCCCTCAGTGCTTAGGATTATTCGAAGTAGATAATTATTGGATATTTCTAATTTTTTGTTTTTACTTCTTTTTAAATATTTTAAATTTTTTGGCTTATTTTATTTTATTATTATTTTATATTCTATTTTTTTAATTTTTTATAGTCAAACGCATAATATTTAAACTAATAATATAACATAAAAAATATAATAAGGGAATAAACCATTAATAAAGAAGATTTTACTGTAAATCCATCTCTACTTTAGTTAATCTAAGGTCCATAATGCCAGTACTATCAAAAAGTACCCTTTCCCCAGTGCTTAGTAGCATCTAAGGTAATGGTAGAATTTTTACTTTTTACATTTTTATCCTTCTTAAGTGTTTTAAAATCTTAGATTATCTATTTTATTATTTTTTATTTTTTATTTTTTTAAATTATTTTTTAATTAAATTTTTAGATTTTATAATAATAATTTTTTTAATGATTATTTTTTTAATAATTTTTATAATATTTTTTATTGAATTTTTTGGAAATAAAGTTTTTTATTTGGTATAAATAATTTTTCTTAAGAATATATTTTATTTTTATATAATCCCCATAATAATTTTATATCTACTCAAATTCAATAGTGGCAGGAGGTTTATCCGTAATATCAAAAACTACCCTTGCAACATTTGGGACCTCTGAAGTAATTCTCTTACTTATTCTCTTTAAAAGGGCAAAGGATATTTCAGGGACACTTGCAGTCATGGCATCTAAGGACTCTACCATTCTAATGGCCACTACCCAATTATATTCCCTTACATCTCCCTTTACCCCTGTGGCCTTTGTGTCAAGTACAGCAGCAAAGTATTGCCATAGTTTTTTATTAAGTCCCTCTCTCTCTATCTCCTCCTCAACTATGGCATTGGCCTCCCTACATACCTCTAATTTTTCTAAGGTAATCTCTCCCAATACTCTTACAGCAAGACCTGGACCAGGGAAGGGTTGCCTATTGGCTATTTTGTCTGGAAGCCCCAATTCCTTTGCAACTACCCTAACCTCATCCTTGTAGAGATCCCTTAATGGCTCTACAACCTCTAAAACCATTCCACTTGGAAGGGCTATGTTGTGATGGGTTTTAATATCCCCCTCACTCTCTATCCAATCTGGCGCTATGGTACCCTGAACAAGGACCTCCTCTCCATTCTCCTTTGCAACCTCCTCAAATACCTCAATAAACAATCTGCCAATTATTTTTCTTTTCTCCTCTGGATCTTTTATACCCTTTAATTTTTTTAAAAATAGATCTTTCCTATTTATTATCTTTAAATTTATTCCCAAATCCCCTTTGAATATATTATATATCTCTTCGGCCTCATTCTTTCTCATAAGTCCTGTATCAACAAACACAGCCAACAGTTTATCCCCAATAGCCTTACTTGCAAGTACTGCAGCCACAGAACTATCAACTCCTCCACTAAGGGCTATTATGGCCTTTCTGTCTCCTATTTCCTCTTTTAATTTTAAGATACTTTCTTCTATAAATTTACTGGCATTAAACACTCCCTATCACCATTTTTATATGAATTTATTTATTTTATTTTTTATACTAATCTTTTTATTTTTAATAAATTATTTTATTTATTTTTTTAATTACTTTTATTTTAATTATTCTTAAGAGCCTCTTTAACCAGCCCATCAAATAAGGGATGAGGTTTATTAGGTCGTGATTTAAACTCCGGATGCCCCTGTGTGGCTATAAAGTAGGGATGATCAGATAATTCAATAAATTCTGCAAGTTTTCCATCTGGAGAGAAACCTGATATAATCAAACCATTACTTTCAAGTATATCGTGATACTTGGGATTTACCTCATACCTGTGCCTATGTCTTTCATATACCTTCTTACTTCCATAAAGGGAGCATGCCAAGGTACCCTCCTTTAATATTGCAGGATAGGCTCCAAGTCTCATGGTACCTCCCTTTTCCTTTAAATTTACCTGGTCAGGCAAAAGATCCACTACAGGATGAGGAGTATCTTCATGGAACTCTGTGGAGTGTGCCTCCTTTAAATTACAAACATTCCTGGCATATTCAATTACAGCACACTGCATTCCTAAGCATATTCCTAAAAAGGGTATTTTATTTTCTCTGGCATATTTAATTGCATTGATCTTTCCATTTACCCCCCTCTCCCCAAATCCTCCTGGAACCAATATTCCATCCAATACCTCATTTTCCCTATAATTATCAAGTATCTCATTATAGTTTTTTGTATCCAATTCCTCGGAACCTATCCATTTAATATTTACCTTAGTGTCGTTCTTTGCCCCCGCATGAACCAAGGCCTCAATTATACTCATATAGGCATCCCTAAGTATAACATACTTACCAATAATAGCAATATTGACCTCATTCAATGGGTTTATTATTCTATCTACCATGGCTCTCCATTGGGATAGATCAGGTTTAATAACCTCTTTAATGTTCTTATTATTATGCTTTTTATTATATACCTCCATCAATTTGAGTTTTTCAACTATTAAATTACCTATTCCTTCCTTTTCAAGATTCAAAGGTACCTCATAAATAGTTTTAGCATCCCTGGCCTCAATTACAGCATCCTTTTCAACATCACAAAAGAGTGCCAATTTCTCCCTAATTTTTTCTCCAATGGGAACCTCTGTCCTACCTACAAGTATATCTGGTTGAATACCTATGCCCCTTAATTCCTTTATACTATGTTGGGTTGGTTTTGTTTTTACCTCCCCAGCAGTTTTTATATAGGGTAAAAGGGATACATGAACATATAGTACATTATCCTTTCCCACATCCTTTTTAAATTGCCTTATGGCTTCTAAAAATGGGAGACTCTCTATATCTCCAACAGTACCTCCAATTTCCACTATGGTAATATCGTAGTTTTCACCTAATTTTTTAATTCTTCTTTTAATCTCATCTGTGATATGAGGTATTACTTGAACAGTCTTTCCTAAGTAATCTCCTCTCCTCTCCTTTTCAAGGACAGTTTTATATATCTTTCCAGTGGTTATGTTATTATCGGCCTTTAAGGAAACATCTATAAACCTCTCATAGTTTCCAAGGTCTAAATCTGTCTCCCCTCCATCATCTGTAACAAATACCTCTCCATGCTCATAGGGAGACATGGTACCTGCATCTATCTGTAAGTAAGGATCTATTTTAACCATGTTAATTTTGAAATTACGTGCCTTTAGGAGCCTCCCTATGGAGGATGCAGTAATGCCCTTGCCCAAGGAAGAAACTACTCCGCCTGTAATAAATATATACTTCATATTAACCCCCTATTACAGGATAATCCTATAATGTTTTATAAGGCCAATATATGGGTTTTAGTATATAATTTAATGTATTTTTAAACATAATTAAACATAATTATAATATAAATTTATATCTATCTATAAAATTTTAAAAAATTAATAAAATTAAAATTAAAAAAATAGATAATAATTAAAAATAATAGACTTTATATTTTAAAAAATTTTTTTATTTTATTAAAAAATTTATAATTAATATTATAACATTAACTTATTTCCTAAGAACTTTAAAAAAATATTAGATTTTATTATCTTTTAAAGTTAAGATTTTTTCTTAAATCTTTTTATTTAAAGAGAATAGAACCCTTATTTTGCTATATCATGGTGGCAATGCCCCTTTGTTAGTTAAGATCTTCCTTTTATGAATTGAGGAATAAATTTTATATTTATTAATTCTATGTCTTTTAAGAGCTTTCTATCTCTTTGCTCTTTCCATCTTTTTTTTAGATATTTTATTATTTTATAAATTTTTTCTTTCCACTATGAATTTAATTATTTTTTAAGTAGGATATTTATTTTTGGCATAATTTTTTAAAAAATAAATTTTATATTAATAATTCTATATATTTTATTTTTTATAATTTTATTATTTTTTTTAATTATTTTATATTAATATATTATTACTCTTTATTTAAAAAAATTTAAAAATATAAATTATTTAATTCTATACTGCCAACAGGAGTAAATTTTATATTTTATGCCATCATATTGGATTCCTTTAATATCTTTTGTAGGGATTCCTGTAATTCCATTAATCTCTCCTGAAGTTTCTTTTCCTGTTTTTCCAAGGTTTTTGTTCTTAATTTTAAAGTTTCCAATTTTTCTTTTAACTCCTCTTCAACTTCTCCCTTATTTCTTTTTATTAGGATACCTCCAGCCATTTTATATACTTCATCAGACTGGGAGATTTCCATTTCCTTTAGGGCCTTTTCCATCTCTGCTATTTGGGATTCTATCTGTTGTTTTTGTAGGGTTATGGCCTGCAACTGTTGTTGAAGTTGTTGAAATTGCATTAATTGACTTTGTACATTTTCTGGTAATTCCATATTAATTCCTCCTATTTTAATTTTTTTTAGTGGTTATTATATAACTATATTTATTTTAATTGATTTATGAGTATTCTATATATTGTTATAATGTTAATTTATAAATACTTTCCGCAACCTTTATCCATCTAAGGTAGGAGTATAAAGAGGCCTTTAAAATACTTAGATCATTTGCAAATACTTTTATACGTATTTTATTTTCCTTAATATTCATAATACCCTTGGATTTTATTTGAGTATCCAAATGCTCCAATATTATGCTATTATATAATATATTTGCTTCCCTATTTGAATTACAATCTATCTCCAAGGAGAACTTATATTTGTAAGTATTACCATTGGAGGATGTAATCTCCATACTATCCCTAATATTATCTAATGAGCATTATACTATCCATCTTTATAAATATTCTCGTTGGTATTTATTACCTTTAGTGATTTAACAGTGATTAATGGGCCTATTTTTTCATTGCCCTTATAAAATTGAATATAAAATAGAATATCCCTTTCTTTGTCATTTTTCAAAGGGCTATCTTCAAAGGACATTCTAAAAGAGGAATTTTTATCAAGTATTCCAAAATCTTCAAAAAAATCGTAAAATAAACTTTTATATCTTATGGTATCTCCAAAAAATTCCATATTTATTTTACATTCTATGTTTTCTATCTCCCTATTGCAAACTTCCCTTTGAAGTTTTACAGATATGGATAATGTTAATAATTTACCTTTAATACTGTCGCAAAATTTTATTTTGCCAGGGTTTCCTTTATATTCCCCTATGATTATTATCTTAGGATAGTTATTTAATATTTCACGTAGTGGAGTTTTACCCCTTGTTAAAACCCTTCCAGAAAGTACCCTTGCCAAATCCTTTACAAAACTTCTAGTTCTTTGGGAGGGCTTTCGTGATGTGGTTATCACAATCATTTTTTTACCAGTATTTATCTTGCTATTATTTTTTTAACAACCTTTGGCCTTAATTTTATTAGAATTTTATTACTACAATAGGGACATTTTGCCTTTAGACTTAATTCATCTGAATAGATTATCCTATTACATTTGGAGCATTTATATTCTGCCATAATCTCACCAATGTATAAAAAAAGAAATATAAAATAAAAGAAATAATAAATTAATGTAGCAAGATAATAATTTAAATTTCCTTACTTTTACTCTCTATAACCCTTCTAATGGCCTTTGTTACAACTTTACCTGCACCAGTTTCTGGAGTATAGGCTCCCCCTGCTATTTTGGCATTGCATTTTTTACATAGCCATATTGAGGTACTAACCCTACTTAATTTTGGGAATCCACAAACTGGGCACTTATACTTTTTTTTCTGCTTTATCTCTACATCTCTTACTCTAACTCTAATTTTTCTACCGTATCTTGGTCCAAATCTTCCTGAGGAACCTACTTTCTTAGTATGACTAAATTCTGACATATTACATCACCCATTTAGATATAATTTTAAGATATAATTTTAATATTTTTAATTATTTTAAAATTTTAAATTAAATTTTAAATATGAAACATGAAGTATTACTTAGAATTTTTTTAGAACCTTGGTTTGAACATTACCTTTGGTAATTTTATTCAAATGGCCATAAAATTCACTTTCTATTCCACTGGGTATTTCTATTACAAATACAAGTGATCCATCTGGCTGCCATTCCTCCTGTTTTATGGAACCATATTCATGGATAATATGATAAACTGAGGTAGCGTATTCAGGAGGTACTTTAACGGCAATCTCTCTTTTTTCAAATTTAATGGGTAATACCCTTTTAAGGTCTTTAATAATATTAGGCACCTGCTCTTCAGCAGATTTATAAATATCTATATTGGCCCTTATTTCCTCCAAGGCATTTTCAATCCTCTTTGGAGGATGGGGAGTATCCGTTTGTGGATTTATGGTATTTCTTGCAATCAATGAAACAATCTGCTTTTTTTTCTGTTCCCTCATTTCCTTTCTCTGCTGAGCAGTAAGTTGGACATTCCCCTTTATTATTATTTTTTTTGCAATTTCAAAAATATCCTTAGTTCCGAAAACTTTTTTTAATAGGTCTTCTGGAGCCTTTTCTCCCTTTCCAGAATCCTTATATATGGCCTCAGAAGCCAATATATCAGATATGTTTATATCTTGGCCTTCCTTTAATTTGGCAGCCAAGTATGGATCCACCAATATTTCAAATTTTTCCCCATGGGATTGAAGCCGTGCAATTACGGCCTTTTCTAAGGACACCATAATTATCCCTAATTTTATTTATATACCTTTCGATATATAAAACTAAAGTATAGTTATAGATATTCAGTTGTGGGTATATTAATCTATACCATAAATAATATAATTAAAGGATAAAATATAATTAAAGAGAATTACTGTTAGTTCTTATTTTATATTATATAACTTTTTAATCCCGGTGTTGTTAAAGGGCTCTACTCTTTCCAATGTTTAGGGATGTAAGGAGAATAAATGGCGGATTTTTATTTTTTATATTTTAATTTTTTACTTTTTATTATTGCTCCTATTATGTATTTTAAAATTTTAAATTATTTTTTTATTATTAATTATCTATTTTTTTATTTTTTTATATTATTTTTAACTTTTAAATTATTTTAATATTTTATAATATTTTTATGGGGATTCGAAATTAGGATTTTTTTCTTATTTTTTATTTTTATTATTAATTTTATTATTTTTTTACTATCTTTGTAATTACATTTCTTCCTCTGAGTTTGTTCCCTCTTCCTCTTTTTCATCTTTATCTTTTCCTTCTTCCTCATCTTTCTCTTTTTCTTCCTCAGATTTAATCTTTTTTAAAGCATTATCCACAAGTTCTTCAATTTTATCACAGGATAATTTTTCCATAACCTTATCCTCTATTTTAATCACTGACATATCCACATTTTTAGGATCCAATGACTCTTCAGAGATTTTGTATAAAATATACACTGCCAATTCTAAAGATTCTTCTAAGGACATATCTTCTCTATATTTGCTCTCCAAGATTTCCATTGCTATGGATCTTCCAGAGCCTATTGCTGATGCCTTATATTCTATTAGGGCCCCACTGGGATCTGTTTCAAATAATCTTGAACTATGCCTATCTATACCTGCAATTAAAAGGGATATTCCAAATGGTCTAACTCCCCCATGTTGGGTATAGGCCTGTTTAATATCACAGATTCTTTTTGCAAGAGCCTCAACTGTTATTGGCTCATCATAGGTTATTCTGTTTATCTGAGCCTCAATTCTGGCTTTATCAATTATTACCCGAGCATCTGCCACAAGTCCTGATGTTGCTGCCATTATATGATCGTCTATTTGAAATATTTTTTCTACAGAGCATACCTCTATTAAATTACTTGTAACTCTTCTATCAACTGCTAAAAGTACTCCTTCATTACATTTAATACCTATGGCTGTAGTTCCTCGTCTAACAGCCTCTCTTGCATATTCTACCTGATATAATCTTCCCTCTGGACTAAATACTGTAATTGCCCTATCATATCCTGATGCTGGAAATTGCTGCATATTTTCCCTCCGTTTTATAAAAAAATTAATTATTATGTTTTTTAGAATTATGTCTTATTATGGAATAATAAAAAATATAATTACACATATATAAAGTTAAAGATTTTCATTACTTTTTAATTTATTTATTTTTTTATTCTATTTTTATTTTATTATCCTTTTATTAATTTTATTATATATAAGTTATTTAAATATGCCTTAATTTACTTTTATATTACAATCTTAAATAAATCTTTACATTAAATAAAAAATTTTAATTTCAGATTTTTATAAAAAAATAATAAAAATAAATAAAAAAATAATTTAAAAAAAATTAAAAATAAAAATAAAAATTAATAATATAAAATATACTAAATCTTAAAATTTTAAATTACCTAATAAGGGGCAATATAAAAAGTAATCCTATAATTACTCCATTAAGTGCTCCTAAGCACTGGGAAAATAGGCAGGATCCTTTGACTGGATTATTATTATGAAAGACCATATTAGGCTAAGATAGGGATTTAAAGTATTTCTTTTTATTAATGTTTTATTTCCTATGTTATTTTTATTATTAATTATTTTTTATATATCATAAATTAAATTTAATGTTTAACTATGATTTATGATAAAATACCTGAGATATATCCACTAATTAATTTTAAATTATTATATTCTCTTAAAAAATATAAAAATATATAAATAATACCATACATAAAATAAAAATATTTTTATAATTATTAAAATAATTTTTAACTATATTTTTTATTTAATATTTTTTAATTGTTGCATCTACTAATACCATTAATACCCCTATCAATACCAATTTTAATTTATTTAAAGGTGATAAAATGAGCGTAATAATTGGATATTATGGAAACAATGGAGCAGTAATTGCAGGAGATAAGCGAAATATCATATTTAGAGGAGATCCCAAAAAGAGAGAGGAACTTGAAAAAAGTTTGTATTCTGGAAAAATAAAGAATGACAAAGATCTAAAAGAAAGGGCCAAAGAATTAGGAATAAAGATTTATATTGAAGATGAAAGAACCAAAATAAAAAAAATAAATAATGTTTTAATTGGAGAGGTTAAATCCATAGGGCTCGACTCCCAGAGGAGAAGGATGTATTTAACAAAGGGAAAATGTGCCATTGTGGATATATTGAACGATGAAATTACAAAAAAATCCCTTAAAGAAGGTATGGGCCTTATTATTTTTGGAAATAAATATTTAAAGGAAATAGTCCAAAAGGAGTTAAAAAAATATATGTATGATTTTGGAAGAATGAACATTGAAGAGGTAAAGAATATATTGGAGGAAATCCTAAGAAAATGCGATGGCCCAACATTATCTGAGGAATTTGATATACTATATATTGATAAAAGGGAAATTGATCTAGAAAAAATTATTGAACAGGATATAAAAGAGTTAAGGGAATATAGGGAAGAATTAAGACAAAAAATGATAGATTTTAAAAGGGTAATGACAGTTGCAGATAAAATAGAAAATAATGGAGAAGTGGGCATTATTAAAGATGGAAAACTTCTTTTAGATGATGAACATTTAGCCATAGATAAAATATGTCCAAATCCAAAACAATTTAAGGAAATAGATATTGAGGGAGATGTAAGAGAGGGAGATATAGTAGTAATAGAAGATGGTACCTTAAAAATAAAGAATAGGGATGATGTCCCAATTAAAACAAATTATATAATATGCAAAAAATAATAATATAGTCAAGAACATAATTATTTAAAATCAATATCTACAATATAAAAAAATAAAAATATATAAAAAAATTATTAAAAAAATTAAAAAAAATAAAAAATAAAATAATCTAAATCTTAAAAAATAAGGGAAAATTAGATATTTAAAGATATAAGGGAAATTAAATACTTAAAAAGTAAAACTTCCATATTACTACCCCCTCACACCCTTAAGCACTGAATGTGCAGGGGAAACCCTTTAAGTATTAGGATTACTGTATTTATAATAAGTTTAAGAAATTATGTTTTTAACCATAATTATTTTTATTTATAATTTTATCCCTTAACATAGATACATATCCAATAAATGCTCCAGAGGATATGGTATCCCCAAGTCCAACAGTGGATTTAGGATTTTTTACCAGTCTTGAAGGTACAAGTGCAATTTTATAATCTCTATACTCTGGACTTTTCCTTAAATCCCTTATAACTTTTTTAAAGATTCCCTCATGTTTGTTGTAGGGAATTTTAGCCCCTTCCTTTAGATCCTCAATATTTGATATTTTACCTAATTTGGCCTTTGTGCCTGCCAAAATAGTGGCTAAGTCCAAAGTTTTTTCAAGTTCCCCTTCGCTAAGTAAATTATCCTTTCTACAAAGGCACATTATATAGTATAGGGTATGAACCTGTACAATCTCTAAATTATCATGCTCCTCAAGTAATATCTTTGAGGCATATACGACATCCTCAATTCTACTATTTTTTAGTATTATGTTACTAAAATCCCCATATCCCATAACATTAATAACATTTGCTATTTCAGTCTCATCCATACCTAAGGAATCCACCTTTGGGATTATGTTATCCACAATCATTTTTCTCAATCTTTTACTCTGGATGGATGCAAATTCTAAATGTATTTTTATATCCTTATTCCTCTTTAGTAGGTCTATATCCTCTCTGGCTCTTTTAATGTAGTAATGGTCATCCTTACCATCGGAGTATCTTTCCTTTATTCCCTGGTATCCTGAGAGAATTGCACAATCCACAATCTCCCCAATTTCCGGCAGTTTCTTCTTTAAGTCTTCCCCTATTTCTATCCTTAATTTATCAGGTCTTGAGGCAACAATAAGTCTATTGGCATGAGGAGTTGTTATTTTTTTCTCCCCTAAGAAAAATTCAAGGTTCTGTTTATATTCAAATATACGATTTATCTTTAAGGGATCCTCCTCCCTATAGGCTTCCTTAGGCTTTTTTAGGAATAATTTCCCATCAATAACAACGGGATATAGTAAATTATCACTATCATTAAACATTTCAGATTGCTTTTTTGATAGTAGTGGAGTATAGGCTATAATCCTTTTTAAATTTAATAGGGATAGTAGATTGGAGATTATTCCAACTTGCCCCCCTATTCTTTCCTCATCGTATTTTATCCTATTGAACCAATTATTTAAGGATTCATCCTCAACAATTGGTATCTCTGCAGGTTTTCCATTTTCCATACAGTGTATTAATCTTGCAATAAAATCCACGGGACTTTTTATCTTCCTAGGGTATTTTTCCATTGTTTCTATTATTTCCTCTATATCAAAGTGATTTATTAGTTCTTCCACTTCCCTCCCATCTTTAAAGAATTTTATTCCATCAACATTGGCATTATATGCCAAAAATACGCTAATATTGGAAAAATTATTTATAAGTTCTATTGTTTCACTGTAGGAATTATCTTGGTTAGGGCCCATATTATTATTACATTCTATTTCATTAATGGATTTTTTAATATCATTCTTATTCTTCATATTTTCCCCCAAGTGAGGATATTAAATTTTTTAATTTTATAATTCTCAAAATACGATTTTAATTAGTATATTCAAGGACATAATACTTTAAACCTATATTTTATCATAAGTATTTATTAAAAGTATAATATACTAAAAAGGATTTATTGTAATAATATTCCTATTATCTTAAATAAAGGTTCATAATACCAGTTCTTTAAAAAGTCCATCCTTTCCCTAGTTTTAGGTTGCTTTCTCCAATACTAAGAGCATTAATGAGAATAAATGGTAGATTTCTACTTTTTACATTTTGCTTTTTATTATTGCTATTTATTAAGTATTTTAAAATCTTAATTATCTGATTTATTTTAATTATTTTTATTTTTATCTTAATTATCTTTTATTTTATTAATTATCAAAATCATTATTTAAATAATCATAACCTATCTAAACTTATAAATTTTGAACACTTGGGAACTGAAGGGGCCTTAACCTCCAAGGGCA